>CAJYKY010000262.1 GCA_913775005.1 uncultured Achromobacter sp. | reverse complement strand
GTCGACACGCGCCTGACGCCGTCGGCCTCGCAAATCACCGACCGCATCGAAATGCTGCTGACCCGCGGCGACACCGAAGAAGCGCTTGCCCTGATCGAAAAACGCGAAGCACAAATCAAAGACCAGCGCGGCACCGACGTGCAGCTGATGTTCCAGCACGCGCGCGCGCTGGCCGCCCTGAACCGCACGGGCGAAGCCATCGATATCTACACCGACATGACCACGCGTTTCCCGGAGCTGCCGGAACCTTGGAACAACCTGGCGGCTCTATACGCTAGCCGCGGCGAACTTGAAAAAGCGCAAGATGCCCTGCAAATGGCACTACGCGCCGATCCCGGCTACGCCGCCGCCCGCGCCAATCTGGGCGATCTGCAACTTCTCCAGGCCCTGCAAACCTACAAGAAGGCCGCCAAGGATGGCGTGCCCGGCATGCAGGACAAGGCCCGCGAAGTCGAAACCATGCTGAAGGATAAACAAGGCAAATGATGTCCCGTTACTCCCCCTTCCACCTGCTGCGCCTGACGGCGTGCTCGTTCGCGCTGGCCGCATTTGCCCCAGCCATCGTCAGCGCCGCCCCGGCGGCCACCACCTCCTCCACCTCTTCTGAAGGCACAAAAACCATGAGCACCAATCCCCGCGTCAAGCTCGTCACGAACCAAGGCGACATGGTCATCACCCTGGACGCCGCCAAGGCGCCCAAGACCGTCGAAAACTTCCTGACCTACGTCAAGGAAGGCTTCTACAACGGCACGGTGTTCCATCGCGTGATCGACGGCTTCATGATCCAGGGCGGCGGTTTCGAACCCGGCATGAAGCAAAAGCAAACCCACGCCCCGATCGAAAACGAAGCCAACAACGGCTTGAAGAACGACAAGTACACGCTGGCCATGGCTCGCACCAGCGACCCGCACTCGGCCACCGCCCAGTTCTTCATCAACGTGTCGAACAATGACTTCCTGAACTTCACCTCGCCCACGCCGAACGGCTGGGGCTACGCCGTGTTCGGCACCGTCACCGAAGGCACCGACGTCGTCGAGAAGATCAAGGGCGTGAAGACCGGCAACAAGGGCTTCCACCAGAACGTGCCGAACGACGATGTAATCATCGAGAAGGCCGAAGTTCTTGAATAAGATCGCCTTGCCCGGCCCGATCTGGCTGGCGTCCGACCTGCATCTGGGGCCGGCCACGCCGGCGACCTCGGAAGCGTTCCTGGCTTTTCTGAAAGCTGCGGAAGAAGAGGCCGCCGCCCTGCTCTTGCCGGGAGACATCTTCGACGCCTGGATTGGCGACGACGTGATCCGCGCCGCCCCGCCCTGGCTTGCCACGGTGCTGACGGCGCTGCGCGACACGGCCGCACGCATTCCCGTGTGGCTGGGCCGCGGCAATCGCGACTTCCTGATCGGCCAGGAGCTGGCCGATGCGGTGGGCGCCAAGCTGCTGCCCGAGCCGGCGCTGCTGGAAACGGATTTCGGCCAGGTGCTGCTGACGCACGGCGATGAGTTCTGTACGGACGACGCCGCGTATCAGCAGTTCCGCCAAATGGTCCGCAACCCGCAATGGCAGGCCGAGTTTCTGGCCAAGACCATCCCGGAACGGCTGGCGATGGCGCAGCAGGCGCGTGGCGAAAGCCAGGCTGCCAACCAGACGAAGTCGATGGAAATCATGGACGTCAATGGCGCCGCCATCGACGCCATCTTCCGCGACACCGGCGTACGCGTGCTGGTGCACGGCCACACGCATCGCCCTGCCCGCCACGTGCTTGAGGTGGACGGCAAGAAGCGTGAACGCTGGGTGCTGCCCGACTGGGATTGCGACCACGTGTCGCCCCCGCGCGGCGGCTGGCTGGTCATCGACCAGGACGGCCTGGAGTTCTACGATCTGGATCTGGATGCGTAGCGCTACGCCGCTCAGCAAAAAGGGCCTCGCAATGCGAGGCCCTTATTTTTTTGGCGGGATGCGGCGATGCGCCTTAGCGCGTGAAGATCCAGGCCGCGACCACGGCGCCGAACACGATCCGGTACCAGGCGAACACGCGATACGTGTGGTTGGCCACAAAGCGCAGCACGGCGCGCACCACCACCATCGCGCTCAGGAAGGCGGCGATGAACCCGACGGCGATGCCGGACAGGTCATGCTGCGTCAGCACGCCAAAGTTCTTGTACATGTCGAACACGGCCGCGCCCAGCATCGTCGGCATGGCCAGAAAGAACGAGAACTCGGTGGCCGTCTTGCGCTGAATGCCGGCGATCATGCCGCCGATGATGGTGGCGCCCGACCGCGACGTGCCGGGAATCATGGCGAAACACTGGGCCACGCCCACGCCCAGCGCCTGCTTCCAGCTGATCTGCTCCAGCGTGTAGGCGGACGCGCGTTCGTCGGATGCCGTGTCGTCCGCCGCGCCGGGCTTGTCGCCAGGCGTGTGGTGCGTCTTGCGTTCCACATACAGCATGATCAACCCGCCCAGCACCAGCGTCACCACCACCACCGCCGGGTGATAGAACACCGACTTGATCGTCTTGATGAAGATGGCGCCGATCACGGCGGCCGGCAGGAAGGCGATGATGAGGTTGCGCGCGAACGCCACTTCACTGGGCACGCCGGTCAAGGCGCCCCGGATCAGCTGCATCAGCCGCGCGCGGAACACCCACATGACGGCCAGGATGGACCCGAGCTGGATCACCACCTCGAACACCTTGCCATCGCCGGATTGGAAGTTGATCCAGTCGCCCACCAGGATGAGGTGGCCGGTGCTGGAGACGGGGATGAATTCCGTCAGGCCTTCCAGGATGCCGAGGATGAAGGCCTTGATCAGGTATAGGGTGTTTTCAGTCACGATGCGTAGGCGGTCCTGGTTAGTCGTTGGCTAAAGAGGCTTCGTCAGACAGCATTTCCTGGGGCCGCTTTTCAACGCGCACCAGCGCGATGCGGCGGCCATCCATCTCCAGGACTTCGAAGCGGAAATGCTGATGGTGGATCTCGTACTCGCAGACATCGCCCGGCTTGGGCAGGTGGCCAAAGCGCGACAGCAGATAGCCGGCCAGCGTCGAGAAATCTTGCGCGTCGTCGACCAGGCCTTCGGTTTCCAGCACCTGTTCAACATGGTGCAGGTCAGCCGCCCCGTCGATTTTCCAGGTGTTGTCGCCGTCGGCCACGATGTCGGGCAATTCGTCTTCGTCGGGGAATTCGCCGGCAATGGCCTCGAACACGTCGATAGGCGTGACCAGGCCTTCAATGGCGCCGAACTCATCGGCCACCAGCACCAGCTGGCCGCGCGAACGCTTCAGCGTGTCCATCAGGCGCAGGATGCCGATGGACTCGTG
>CAJYKY010000261.1 GCA_913775005.1 uncultured Achromobacter sp. | reverse complement strand
GTCGTTGTTGCGCACCAGGTGATTCAGAATGGACACCATCGGCGTCAGGCCCACGCCGCCGCTCAGCAACACCACGGGCGCCTGGCTCTCTTCATTCAGATGGAAATCCCCTTGCGGCGGCGCCACATCCAGCACGCCACCCTCTTCCAGGCGGTCATGCAGCGCATTCGACACCCGGCCCGCCGGGGTCTGGTCGCCCGCGCCTTCGCGCTTGACCGAGATGCGCAGCCGATCCTGGCCGGGTGCGTCCGACAGGCTGTACTGACGCGGCTGCATCAAGCCCAGTTCCGGCACATAGACGCGCACCGACACATACTGCCCGGGCCGATACGCCGGCACCGTGCCGCCATCGGCGGGCGCCAGATAGAACGAAGTGATTTCTGCGCTTTCGGGCTGCTTGCCCACCACACGGAAGGCGCGCCAGCCGGTCCAGCCGCCGGGCTTATTGGCCGATTCCGCATACAGGCGGGCCTCTTCCGCGATCAGCAGGTCGGCCAGCTGGCCATAGGCGGCGGCCCAGGCGTCAACCAGCTCGTCCGTTGCCGCCTCGCCCAGCACTTCACGGATAGATGCCAGCAGATGCTTGCCCACGATGCCGTAGTGCTCGGGCCGGATGCCCAGACTGACGTGCTTGTGCACGATCCGCGTCACCACCGGCGTCAGCACTGAAGGGTCGTCGATGTGTTCCGCGTAGGCCGTGACCGCGCCGGCTAGCGCATGCTGCTGCTGCCCGCCAGCCTGATGCGCCTGATTGAAAATGTGCTTGAGCTCGGGGTTGTGCTCAAACATGCGCGCGTAGAAATGCCGTGTCAGGGCAACGCCGTGGGTCTTCAAAACAGGGGCCGTGGCTTTGACCAGCGCGCGGACTTGGGGGCTCAACATCTGCTGCTCCTTGGATTGCGATCGTGCTCGCTCTTAAACATATATTCATAATACATCTTTAAAAACGAAGCGCAAAATCCTGGCCTCGCTCATGCCGTGGCGCGCTACCAGCCCCCCACTTGTGTCAGGACGGGCAACGAGCAACCGGCAGCCGCCTGCCAGCGCGGATACGTCGCGTCACCATCCGGCGCCGACCACACCACAGACGCCATCCAGTCGCTGCCCACCCGCCAACTACAGGCACGCCACGCGCCCGGCGGCGCGCGCAAATGCCACTGGCCCAGCGCGTTGCGCGCAAGGCCCACCTTGGCCATGTCAGCGGGAAAATCCAGCCCGGCGGCCTTGATGAATGCCTCTTTCAAGGTCCACAGCAGATAGAAATATTCAGATTGCGCCTGGCCAGCCATTGCGGCTAGCGCGGTGGCCTCGTCATCGGAACAGACCCATTCGGCCAGACGGGCGAAATCACGCGGGCGCGTACGTTCAAGATCCACGCCCAATGTCCACCCGGGCGGCGCCTTGCCGCAAAGCGCGTGACCGTGGCTGTGGCTAAGCGACATCACTCCTGCCTTGGGCGGACTTTGCCTCGCGGCATGCAGCAGCGCGCGGCTGACTTCCCAGTCAACACGGGCTTTCGGTCGCGTGCGGCCAGGCGCCCGATGCGCGTCTTCAGGCGACAGATCGTTCACGCGGTAATGAGCGGCGGCGCATTGGTCCGCCCAATACATGAATAGTTCCTGAAACTCCACGGCAACTCGTAACTGATTATTTATGTCCGTTCACCAACACTTAGGCGAAATCTGAATACTACGTAACCATCAAAAACAAAATCCGCGCGTCCGAGCATAGTAGAATCGCGCGCTATGTTGACGTTCTCAATCGCGCAATGGCAGGGCTGGGCGCAAGGAATCGACGCGCCCGCAGACTGGTTGCAATGGGCCGAATTTCCGTTTTGCCCCCTTCAAGATCAACGCGCGCCCCGCCTCGACTTTCTACCGCCCATGCAGCGCCGCCGGCTCAGCCAGTTGGCGCGCGCGGTGTTCGAGTGCGCCTGGCCCCTGGCCGACGGGCGCCCCGCCATGCCGCTGGTGTTTGCGTCGCAACACGGCGAGACGACCCGCAACTTCGGCTTGTTGCAGTCGCTGGCAGCAGATGAACCGCTGTCACCCACCGCATTTGGCCTGTCGGTGCACAACGCCATCGCCGCGCAGTGGTCGATCATACGCCGCGAAACCACCGAGTCGATCGCGCTGTCCGTCGAAGACGATGGCCTGGAACACGCCTTTATTGAAGCCTCCCTGCTGCTGGCCGAAGGGCACGAGGACGTGCTGGTCGTGCTGGCCGAAGAACGCCCGCCCGCCGCCTACACCGCCTGGATCGACGACGTGCCCTATACCTACGCCGCCGCCTTCCACCTGCGCGCCGGCACTGACTTCACGCTGCGCCGATCCCCCGCGCATGCAGATCAGGCGCTAACCACGGCGCTGGCGCTGGAACCTGCCCCGGCCCTGGCATTTGCCGACGCCCCAGTCTGGCCCAACGCCTTGAACCTGCTGCGCCACCTGACGCTGCGCACGCCCACGTGGCAGCACGCGAATCACGCCCGACACTGGACCTGGACCCGCAACGCATGACAAGCACCACGCAACCCCGCCAGGACTTCTGGCTTTGGCGCCTGGTCGCCACTGGCATGGCGTTCACGATGTTCGGCCTGGGCGGACTGCTCTTGCGCGTGCTGGTGTTTCCCCCGCAACGCCTGTTACCGGGCGACAAGCTTGACCGCCAGCGCCGCGCACGCTGGGCCTTGAACGGCACCTTCCGGCTGTTCATCCGCTTCATGGTGCGTGTGGGCATCCTGACTGTGGAATTCAAGGGCGCCGAGCGGCTGGGCAAGCCCGGCCAGATGATTCTGGCCAACCACCCGTCGCTGCTGGATGTCGTATTCCTGGTGGGCCACGTCAAGAACGCGAACTGCATCGTCAAGCACGGGCTGGCCACCAACCCATTCACGCGCGGCCCCATCGCCAACGCGGGCTACATCACCAACGACGAAAGCTTCGACATGTTCGACCGCGCCGCCGACGTGCTGCGCAACGGCGAAACGCTGATCGTCTTTCCGGAAGGCACGCGCACGCCGCCCGATGCCCTGCCCCAGTTTCACCGTGGCGCCTGCGCCATCGCATTGCGCGGCGCGCGCGTGATCACGCCTGTGGTGATCCAGATGAATCCGCGCAGCTTGACCAAGGGCGAACCGTGGTATCGCATCCCGGCGCGCCGCATGCGCTACGTGATCGAGGTGGGCGAAGACATCGACCCCGCCACCTGGAGCCGCTCGCACCCGCTGCCAGCGGCGGGACGAATGATGAATGCCTGGCTGCATGCCTATTTCGAAGCCGAGCTGACGCGCAACGCGCCAGCCGGCATGGTTATGAACACACACGCCACCCCGGACGGTGGCAGCGGAGTCTAAGCGGGATGAATGTATTGGAACTTGAGCTCAAGACGCTCGTTATCGAATCGCTGGGGCTGGAAGACATTACGCCCGACGATATTGCGTCGGACGCCGCGCTCTTTGGCGACGGCCTGGGCCTGGACTCGGTGGACGCGCTGGAGCTGGGCCTGGCGCTGCAAAAGCGCTACAGCATCACCATCGACCCGGAAACGCGCAATATGCGCGACCACTTCACCAGCATCAACAGCCTTGCGGCTTTTGTCTCCGCGCAACGGCGCGACTAACGCATACGGAGTCCACGATGCATACCCGCGAGGACATCTTCAACACGTTGCGCGATGCGCTGGTCGAACTGTTTGAAATCGAACCGGAACGCGTTACGCCCGAAGCCAATCTCTATACCGATCTGGAAATCGACAGCATCGACGCGATCGACCTGATCGACCACGTGCGCCGCCAGACCGGCCGCAAGCTGGACGCCAACGACTTTCGCACCGTGCGTACGGTGGCGGACGTGGTCGAGGCCATGTGGCAAAAGCAGGCCCCCGACGCATGAGGCGCGGGGCCGCCACCCTTTTGGTGGCCGCCGGCCTCGCGTACCCATTCCTGGTTTACGCGATGCTGGGGCGCATCAGCCCGGCCTGGTTGGCGCTGCCGCTGGCGCTGCTGTGGCTGGCGCGCGGGTTGACGGCCGGCGCCGCGCAACCGGGCGGACGAGCGCTGCCCGCCGTTGCCGTCGTGTTCTGCCTGGTGCTTGCCCTGGCCAATTCCGAAGCGTGGCTGCGCTGGTATCCGGTGCTGGTCAACGCCTTGATGCTGGCCGTGTTCGGCATCAGCCTGCGCGTTGGCCGCCCGGTGATCGAACAGCTGGCCCGCCTGCGGCATCCGGACCTGCCGCCTGAAGGCGTGCGCTACACGCGCAACGTCACGCGCGCGTGGTGCGCGTTTTTTGCGGTGAATGGCGCCATTGCAGCAAGTCTGGCCGCCTGGGCGCCGTGGAGCTGGTGGACGGCCTACAACGGGGCCGCCAGCTACGGGCTGATGGGCCTGATGTTCGCGGGCGAATGGCTGTTGCG
>CAJYKY010000260.1 GCA_913775005.1 uncultured Achromobacter sp. | reverse complement strand
TCTATTCCATGTTCACGGTGTTCGGCAAGCGCGGCGGGCTGATCGGCTTTGCGGGCCTGCTGCTGATGACCTTGACGATGCATTCCCCGCTGGAGCCGCATGAAGTGCTGGCGCATGCGGCCGCCACGCTGGGCGGCGCGCTGTTCTACGTGGTCTTCAGCCTGGGCTTTTCGCGCTTGTTCTGGCTGCGTGAAGAACAGCAGGCCATGTCGGTGGCGCTATTTGCCACGGCTGATTACGTGGCCGCCCGCGCCTCGTTCTACGATGAATCGTCCGACCTGGACGAGGCCTACCGCACGCTGATCCAGCGCCAGTCCGTCATGACGGAAAAACACCAGGCCGCGCGCGACATGGTGCTGCGCGCCCTGCCCCGGGGCAAGGGCCTGGGCGACCGTCAGCGCGTGATGATCTGGAACATGTTCGTCGACATGCTTCAACTGCTGGACACGCTGGTGGCCACGCATACCGACTACGCCACGCTGCGCCGCACGCTGGCCGGCAATGACATCCTGATGTTCATGCGCGACGCGCTGGTGAAGATGTCGCTGGAGCTGAACCGCATTGCGCTGGATGTGTCGCGCGGTCGCAAGGTGCAATATCGCAGCAGCGCCAAGGCGGAACTGCGCGCCATCGAATACGAGATCGAACAGCTCAAGCAGCAGGGGCTGGGCGAACGCGAACCCGAAATGCTGGCGCTGATCATCCAGGTGCTGCGCCGCCTGCGCAATTCGGCGCGCATCGTCGATCGGCTGGCCGACCATACCGCCGCCTCGCCCGACGCCAAGCCCACCGACGCGCTGCGCATCAACAAATCTTTGACGCGCTTTATCTCGCGCCAGGAATTCCGCTTTGGGCTGTTGACCAGCAACCTGCGGCTGGACTCGCCCCATTTCCGGTACGCGCTGCGTGTAACGGCGGCGGCGGCGATTGCCATGACGCTGGCCAGCCGCTGGCTGTCGCCGGCGTTTTCTGCGCACAACTACTGGATCATGCTGACCATCGTCATCATCATGAAGCCCGGTTTTGCGCTGACACGGCAGCGCAATGGCTGGCGTCTGGGCGGCACGCTGATCGGCTGCATCTGCGCGCTGCTGCTGTTCAACCTGACCGACCGCCCCGAGATCCTGTTTGCCGTGTTGCTGGGCGCCTGCGTCATGGGCAACAGCCTGGTGCAGCTGAACTACATGGCCAGCGCCATTTTCAACACGCTGTTCGTGGTGCTGGTCTTTCACTTCGTGTCGCCGGGCACGGTGTCGATGTCCGTGATTGGCGAACGCGCCATCGATACGCTGCTGGGGTGCGCGTTGGCGCTGGTGTGCAGCTACATCCTGCCCTGGTGGGAAGCGCGCTACCTCAAGCCGCTGGCCGCCGCCGCCACGCGCGCCAACCGGGAATATCTGCTGGCGGGCTTGCGTTATGTAGAAGCGATGCAGGCGCACGGCGCATCGGCGGCCGATGCCGCGGCGGCCGATGCTGCGGCGACCGCTGCCGGAGTGGCTGCGCCGGCCAACCCGCCTGCCAATGCCCCTGGGGACGTGCCCGCCGTCATCGACGCCGACCTGGCCTGGCGCCTGGCGCGCAAGAACGTGCACATTGCGTTCAGCAATTTCGCCGAAGCGTTCTACCGGATGATGAGCGAACCGAAATCGCACCAGCAAAGCGTGCCGGAACTGAATAATCTGCTGATCCAGAACCACGTGCTGGCCTCGCAGATCACGGCGGCCATTCCCATCCTGGCGGCGCTGCCTAAGACGCCGGAACCCGTGCAGCTGGCCATGAATGGCATGGTCGACCTGCTGGATGAAAAGCGCCCGCAGATCGCCACGAACCTGCCGACGCAGTTCGACACCGAAGGCGAGCAGGCCGCGCTGGCGTATCCGTTAAAGCAGATGTTGAAAGCGTCGCACATGATCCGCCAGGAATTGCAGGCGCTGGCGGACCCGACGCACGCGCCGCCGGTGGCAGCTGCGGCTTGACGGGTGGTGCGTGGCGGACGTCATCCGCCACGCGCCCCCGCCTGCTTACACCTTCCGGCGAAACACCAGCTTGTCTTCCGACGAAGCCGACGCGTCGTACGCATAGCCTTCCAGATCAAAGCCTTGCAGGCCTTCGGGCTTGGTGACCTTGTGCAGGATGGCGTAGCGCGCCATCAGGCCGCGCGCACGCTTGGCATGGAAGCTGATGATTTTCCAGGCGCCGTTCTTCCAGTCCTGGAACACGCACTGCACCACGCGCGCCTTCAAGGTCTTCAGGTCGACCGACTTGAAATACTCTTCAGAAGCCAGGTTCACGATCACGGGCGCCTTCTTGCCTTCCTGACGCTCGTTCAGGTAGTTGGCGATGGTGGAACCCCAGTACTCATAGAGGTTCTTGCCCTTGGGCGTTTCCAGACGCGTGCCCATCTCCAGGCGATACGGCTGCATCAGGTCCAGTGGACGCAGCACGCCATACAAGCCGCTAAGAATGGCCACGTGTTCCTGCGCCCATTCCAATTGCTTGGCCGACAGCGTGGACGCATCCAGGCCTTCGTAGACGTCGCCGTTGAAGGCCAGCACCGCTTGGCGCGAGTTGGTCTGCGTGAACGTGCGCTTCCAGTGCGCATAGCGCTGCACGTTTAGCTCGGACAACGCCGGGCTCAGGCTCATCAGGCCGGAAATATCTTCCGCGGATTTCGTCTTCAGCACCTTGATCAGGCTGGCGGCCTCATCAACGAACAGGGGCTGGGTGTGCGTCTCGATATGCAGCGGCGAGTCGTAGTCCAGCTTCTTGGCGGGGGAAAGCAACAACAACATTCGATGATTCCTTGTATTAACGCGCCGTCCAGCCGCCATCGACGGAGACGGACGTGCCAGTGATTTGCGCCGCCGCGTCCGACGCCAGGAACACGGCGGTGCCGCCCAGTTGTTCCGGCGTCACGAATTGCAGCGACGGCTGTTTTTCGCTGAGCAGGTCGCGCGCAGCGGTTTCCTGATCAACCCCATTCTTTTCGGCCAGCGCGGTGATCTGTTTTTCCACCAGCGGGGTGCGCACCCAGCCCGGGCAGATCGAATTGGCGGTAATGCCCTGGCCCGCCGTTTCCAGCGCCGTGACCTTCGTAAACCCCACCACGCCGTGCTTGGCGGCCACATAGGCCGACTTGTTGGCCGACGCCACCAAGCCATGCGCCGACGCGATGTTGATGATGCGGCCAAAGCCTTGCTTCTTCATGTGCGGCAAGGCAGCGGCGGTGCCGTGGAACACGGCCGACAGGTTCAGCGCGATGATGGCGTCCCACTTGTCGGCGGGAAAATCTTCGATCAGCGCGGTGTGCTGGATGCCGGCGTTGTTGACCAGGATGTCGATGCGGCCCAGTTGGCGCACGGTGTTTTCGACCAGTTCACGCACGGCAGCGCTCTTGGACAGGTCAGCGCCGTCGTAGACCACCTTCACGCCATGCTTGTCGGCCAGGCTGGCGCGCAGCGTTTCGATCTGGGCCGCGTCGCCAAAACCATTCAAGACGATATCGGCGCCTTGCTGCGCGAAGGCGGTTGCGATACCCAGGCCGATGCCGCTGGTGGAACCGGTGACAAGCGCTACTTTTCCTTTGAG
>CAJYKY010000259.1 GCA_913775005.1 uncultured Achromobacter sp. | reverse complement strand
CCTGGACAAGCAGGCGCGGCCGCGCGCCTGGAAAGACGTCTGGAGCGCGGGCCAGGGCGTGGGCGCCGCGCAAGAGATCCTGCCCGTCGCCACGCTGGTGGATCAGCTGGAGGCGGAATACCGCAGCGCGCGTCAGACCCTGCAACGCGCGGTCGCCTGACCGCCGGATTGCGGCAGCTACGCAACAAAGCAGGTCCGATGCGGCCTGCTGACAGTCTTGCGGGTCATGCCCTGTACCGCATCCGGCCGCCTTGTGCATAAAATAAGAACCATTCTCAAAACTAGGCCTGGATGAGGAATCGTCCCGGCCGTTTTCCTTGCGCGTTTATGACTCACCGCCTGGCGCCGGACCCGCAGCCCGTGCAAGCACTCTATGTGGATCACCACCGCTGGCTGGTGAACTGGCTGCGCCGCAAGCTTGGCTGCGGCTTCGATGCGGCCGATATCGCGCAGGACACCTTCTGCCGTCTGCTAGCCACGCCAGAGCGCGCGAGCGGGTTGCGTGAACCGCGCGCCTATCTCACCACCCTGGCGCACGGCTTGGCGGTGGACCACATCCGGCGGCGCAAGCTGGAGCGCGCCTATCACGACGAGCTTGCCCAACTGCCCGAAGAACTGTCGCCTTCGCCCGAAACGCGCGCGGTACTGCTGGAAACGCTGGTACGCATCGATCGCATGCTCGACGGCTTGAATGCAAAGGCCAAAGCGGCGTTTCTGATGTCGCGGCTCGACGGCATGAGCTATTGCGACATCGCGCAGACCCTGCGCGTCTCCCTGAGTTCGGTGGAAAAGTACATGGCCACCGCCATCCGCCACTGCTACACGTTGCGCTATGGCTGACCGCGCCGTGGTGCTGGAGCGCGCCATTTCCTTCGCAGTGCGCCTGAATTCGGGCCAAGCCGACGCCGCCGAACACGACGCCTGCCGCCGCTGGCGTGAAGCCGACGCAGAGCATGAGCGTGTATGGCGGCAGTTACAGGCGATTGAAACCGATCTGCGCGCGGTGTCCGGGTCGGCAGCGGCGTCAGCGCTGCGCCATTCGCCCGCGCGAGGACGGCGCCAGGTGCTTGCCATGCTGGCCTTTGGCGCGGTCGGTGCCGGCGCCACGCTGGCCTGGCGCGATGGCGCCTGGGACCGTATCGCCGCCGACTACCGCAGCCGCGTGGGCGAGCGCGGGCGTTACGCCCTGGCCGACGGTGCGACATTGTGGCTGAACACGGATTCCGCAGTCCGGGCCGACCCGGGCGGCCGCCGCCTTACCTTGCTTGACGGCGAGCTATGTCTGGACACGGGCCCGGACGCGTCGTGGGAAGTGCGCACACGCCAGGCCTGCTTTACCGCCACCCGCGCCCGCTTCCTGCTGCGCCAGCTTGGCCCGGCAACGCTGCTGGAAATGCAGCGCGGCGAACTGCGCATTGCGCCCGAACACGGGCCCGAAACCCTTGCCGAGCCCGGCGTGCGCTACCGGGTGAGCCAGAACGAAGCGCGGCGTGAACCCGCCGCCGCGTGGGACGTCGGCGGCTGGACAGACGGCGTGCTGACGGTAAGAAGCATGCGGCTGGAAGACTTCCTGGCAGAGCTGGCACGCTATCAGCGCGGCTGGATCCGATGCGACCCGGCCGTGGCCGACCTGCGCGTCTCCGGCGTGTTTCTTCTGGACGACGTGCCGGGCGCGCTGGCCACACTGGCCCGTGCGCTACCCATGCGGGTCGAACGCTACACGGGCCTGTGGACTCGCGTGCTTCCCGCCTGAATGCCCGCCCGAATGGCGTTACAAATTCTCCGTGCCGGCCTTTACGGGTTTTGGCGGACTCGTTCGACATAGGGAATGACACCCCTTGTTTGAACCAGGACACGCCTTCGCCATGCCACGCACTGCCCGCCATTCGTCCCGCTACCTGTTCCGTCTGTTGCCCCTGTGCGCCGCGCTGGCGCTTGCACCCGCCGCGCACGCTCAACCGGCGCGCATGACGTTCGAGCAGGCCGCCGCCCCGCTGGAGTCGGCGCTGAACCAATATGCAGGCACCGCGCGCGTCACGCTTTCCTTCGACCCGGCGTTGACAGCCGGGCGCGAGGCGCCAGCACTGCGCGGCGCCTATTCTGTTGCCGGCGGCTTCGCCGCGTTGCTGGCAGGCAGCGGTCTACAGGCCGAGCAGACCGGTGAGCGGCACTTCATCATCCGCCCCGTCGCCACGCCCGTCAGCACGCTGGCGCCCGTCACCGTCACCGGCGACTCGGCCGCCGAACGCTATAACCCGCCCACCACCGTCGGGTCGAAAATGCCGCTCACGCAGCGTCAGATTCCGCAGTCGGTCAGTGTCGTGACGCAAGAGCGCATCCAGCAGCAGGCCATGCAGACGCTGGACGACGCGATGCGCAACACGCCCGGCGTCACGGTCGAACGCCGCGACAACAGCCGCTCGATCTTCCATTCGCGCGGCTTTGACATGACCTCATACCAGATCGACGGGATCCCCACCCAATACGACTGGCGCATGCTGTCGTCAGCGGATCTGGCGATCTACGACCGGGTCGAAGTGCTGCGTGGGCCGGCGGGGCTGTACAACGG
>CAJYKY010000258.1 GCA_913775005.1 uncultured Achromobacter sp. | reverse complement strand
TGCAACAGGTGTTTGAACTGGTGCAGGCGATGGGCTCCGAAGCGGGTTTTGACATCACGCTGCGTCCGGTCGAATTCGCGTCGCTGCAATCGTCCCTGGCGCGCGGTGATTTCGAAGTGGGTCAAAGCGGCTGGTCGGGCCGCGTGGATCCCAGCGGCAACATTCACCAGTACATCAGCTGCAAGGGCAACCTGAACGACGGCAAGTTCTGCGATGCCAATGTCGACAAGCTGCTGAACGACGCCCGCGCCGAAGCCGACCCGGCCAAGCGCCGCGCCATGTACGACCAGGTTCTGACCGCCATGCAAGACCAGCGTCCCATCGTCTATCTGTTCTATCTGCCGTGGACCTTTGGCGTGCAGAAGAAGGTGGAAGGTTTCGTGCCGTACCCCGATGGTCTGATCCGCCTGAAGGGCGTCACGAAATAGGCGCAACCATGTTCACTACCCGTCCGGAAATCCTCGGCACCTTTGGTGTCGTTACCTCAACGCACTGGCTGGCCAGCGCCGCGGGCATGTCGCTGCTTGAACGCGGCGGCAACGCGTTCGACGCCTGCGCGGCGTCGGCCTTTGTGCTGCAAGTGGTTGAGCCTCACTTGGTGGGGCCGGCGGGTGAAGTACCCGCCGTGTTCTATTCCGCGCGCACCGGCAAGGTTGAAGTGCTGTGCGGCCAAGGCACCACGCCCGCCGCCGCCACACTGGAACGCTACCGTGCGGAAGGCCTGAAGCTGATCCCTGGCAACGGCCTTCTGGCCACGGTGATTCCGGGCGCGTTTGATGCCTGGATGCTGCTCTTGCGCGATCACGGCACGATGCGCGTGCGCGATGTGCTGGAACCGGCAATCTATTACGCCGAGCACGGCCACGCGCTGATGCCGCGCATTTCCAACACCATTGCCGGCCTGAAAGACTTCTTCGAAACGCATTGGCCCACGACGGCGGCGGTCTACGTGCCGGGCGGCAAGGTGCCCGAGGCCCGTAAGCTGTTCCGCAATCCGGCGCTGGCCCGCACGTGGACACGCGTGCTGAAGCACGCCGAAAGCGTCGGATCTGACCGCGAACGCCAGATCGAAGCCGCGCGCGATGCCTTCTATCGCGGCTTCATCGCCGAAGAAATCGACAAATTCGCCCGCAACACCGACGTCATGGACGAAAGCGGCTCCACGCACCGTGGCGTCATC
Source organism: uncultured Achromobacter sp. (assembly GCA_913775005.1). Lineage (GTDB taxonomy): Bacteria > Pseudomonadota > Gammaproteobacteria > Burkholderiales > Burkholderiaceae_B > Achromobacter. The sequence continues at coordinate 17,143 of CAJYKY010000258.1, read as the reverse complement.
ACAGCCGATGACCTGGCCGGTTGGTCGGCCAGTTACGACACGCCGCTGACGTACGACTATCACGGCTACACGGTGGCCAAGGCCGGCGCCTGGAGCCAGGGGCCGGTGTTCCTGCAAACGCTGGCCTTGCTGAAAGACATGGATCTGGCAGGCGTAGGTCCGAACAGCGTGGAATTCATCCACCGCGTGACCGAAGCCATGAAGCTCGCCTTTGCCGACCGCGAAGCCTATTACGGCGACCCGGCCTTCATCGACGTGCCGCTTGCCCATTTGCTCAGTGATGACTACAACGCGGCCCGGCGCGCACTGATTGGCGAGGCCGCCTCGCATGATTTGACGCCAGGCCAGGTGCCAGGGTTCGAGGCCCAGGTTGCGCGCGTGATGGATACGCTGGAACGTCTGTCCAAGGTGTCTGCGCCGGGCAGCGCCACCAACGAACCCACGCTGGCTGACATGCGCGCGTCCGCCAAGCGCGGCGACACGACGCACGTTGACGTCATCGATCGCTGGGGCAACATGATTTCGGCTACGCCTTCGGGAGGCTGGTTCCAATCTTCTCCCATCATTCCCGAACTGGGCTTTGGCCTGAACACCCGGGCGCAGATGTTCTGGCTGGAAGAGGGCCTGCCCGGTACGTTGGCGCCAGGCAAGCGGCCGCGCACCACGCTGACGCCGTCCTTGGCGCTGCGTGACGGCAAACCGTATCTGGCGTTCGGCACGCCGGGCGGCGATCAGCAGGAACAATGGCAGTTGCTGTTTTTCCTGCGCCATGTGCACCATGGCCTGAACCTGCAAGAAGCCATCGACTTGCCGATGTCGCACACGATGCACTTTCCCACGTCGTTCTATCCGCGCGACCGCAAGCCGGGGCATCTTGCGGTGGAAGCCAGCTTCGGCGCCGAAGTCATCGATGGTTTGCGCCAGCGCGGTCACCAGATCGAAGAAGTGCCGGAATGGTCGGTGGGCCGGCTGACGGCGGCCTCTCGCGATGCCGACGGCTTGCTGCACGCCGCCGCCACGCCGCGTCTGATGCAGGCGTACGCTATCGGCCGCTGACGTCATCAGCGCGACTGGCAAATCGCCGCCTTGCGGCGTTTTGCCGGCTTGCGCTATCTTTCTTCCATGACGTCATCCCAGCAGCGCCCCACCAGCCCGGCGCAATCCCTCACGGGACAAGAACCCCTCTTCATCGTCCTCAACACCGGATCGGGGCGCGGCGACGCGCAGGTCCTACAGGACACCATCCGCCGTGTCCTCGACGAAGCCGGACGTCGCTATACGCTGATGCCGGTGGACGATCCCTCCCATCTAACCAAAACGGCGCAGTCCGCCGTCAAGCGTGCTCAGGATGAACAGGGCGTCGTCATTGCCGCCGGCGGCGATGGCACACTCAACGCGGTGGCCAGCACGGTGCTGGGGCAGGGCGTGCCATTCGGCATCCTGCCTCAAGGCACCTTCAATTATTTCGGTCGCCGCTATGGCATTTCGCAAGACACCGAGGTGGCGCTGCGCGGCTTCCTCCAGGGGCATCTGCGGCCGGTGCAGGTGGGGCAGCTTAACGGCCGGCTATTCCTCGTCAACGCCAGCCTGGGTTTGTACCCGACCCTGCTCGAAGACCGGGAAGCCTACAAGCAGCGCTTTGGCCGCAGCCGGCTGGTGGCGCTGTGGTCGGGCCTGGTCACGCTGCTGCGCGCGCCGCGTCAATTGCGGCTGCAATTGGAAACCGAGGGCCGCGCGCGCGATCTGCGCACGCCCACGCTGGTGGTCGGCAACAACAAGTTGCAGCTTGAACACGTGGGTATCGAGTCCGAAGAACTGGACCGCAACCGGCTCGTCGCCATGACGGTCCGGCCCGTGGGCACGCTGGCACTGTACGGCTTGCTGCTGCGCGGCCTGTTCAGCCGCTTGGGCGAGGCCGAGCATGTCATCAGTTTTGGGTTTGATCGCCTGACAGTCGGCATCCGGGGGCGCAAGCGCGTCAAGGTTGCCATGGACGGCGAAATCTCATGGATGAATACGCCGCTTGAGTTCAAGGTATCGCCCGAGCCGCTGCCCTTGGTGGTGCCGGCCGACTCGCCCTACCTGGATCGCTCATGACGCGGATCCTGCAATTTTCTGACACGCACTTCGGGACGGAACGCAAACCTGTGGTCGAGGCGGCGCTGGATCTGGCGCGCACCTTGAACCCTGACCTTGTCGTACTGAGCGGTGACATCACGCAACGGGCGCGTCGCGCGCAGTTCGCGGCCGCCCGAAAGTTCATTGAACGCCTGTCGCTGCCGGTGCTGGCCGTGCCGGGCAACCACGACATCCCGCTGTTCAACTTGTTTGCGCGCGCGCTGAATCCGTATGGCAACTACAAGCGCGCGCTGGGCGCGGTGCTGGAGCCGGTGTTCGAAACGCCCGGTTTGCTGGCCATCGGCGTGAACACCACGCGGCCCCGGCGCCGCAAGGACGGCGAGATCTCCGACTCGCAGATCGCCCGGGTCGCCCAACGGCTGCGTCAGGCGCGTCCGGGCCAGTTGCGCATGGTGGTTGCGCATCACCCGGTACGCGCCAAGGTGGAATCCGACGTGTCCAACCTGCTTATCGGCCGCGAGCGCGCGCTGGCGGCGTGGGCGCAGGCGGGCGTGGACCTGATTCTGGGCGGCCATATCCATCTGCCTTATGTGTTGCCGCTGACGGCGGCGGGTCAACCCGCGGGCTGGATCGTTCAGGCGGGCACCACCTGCTCGCGCCGCGTGCGCGGCAGCGTGCCCAATTCCGTGAATGTCATCCAATGCGCCGACCAGGACGGCCAGCAGGTGTGCGAGGTCCAGCGCTGGGATTTCGCCGAGGGCACACACGCCTTCGCGCCGGTAGACAAGACGCTGGTGGCCGCTACATGAACGAAGGGTTTGCGGCGTGGGTGTCCGCCCACGCCTTGGTATTGTTTATCGGCTTGCCGCTGGCAAGCGGCATGGCGGCGCTGGGCTTCGTCCGGCTTTACGAAGCGGGATCGCGCCGCCGGCGCTCGTGGATGTTGGGGTTGGGGCTATCCGCATTGGTGCTGGCGTTTGGCGTGCTGGCCGCCGCGGTGCGAAGTGAAGGCACGGTGGTGGCTTTTGACGGCGCGCTGGCTGACGCGCTCAGCATGTCGATGGATTCCTCGCTGTTATGGGCGCTGTCCTGGTTCACGTACCTGGGCGACCGCAACTTCCTGATCGTGCTCAGCGTGGCGATGACGCTCTATCTGATCTGGACGGGCTGGTGGCGCCTGGCGGCGTTCACCGCGATTGCTACCGGTGTGAATGGCGCGTTGAACGCCTTGCTTAAGCACACGTTCGAGCGGGTGCGGCCTGAGCACGATCACGGCTTCGTGTCGGCGGCCGGTTGGAGCTTCCCCAGCGGCCATGCATCGGCCGCGATGGCCGTCTATGGCACGGCCTGCTACCTGATATGGAGGCTGGCCCCGCCGGCGTGGCGCGGCCCCACCGTGGCAGCGGGCGCCGCCCTCATCGTGGCGATTGGCCTTAGCCGCATCCTGCTGCAAGTGCATTTCGCCAGTGATGTGATGGCAGGATTTGCCGTCAGCCTGGCCTGGATGGCGGGTTGCATCATCGTCGCTGAACGCTGGTGGCCATCAGGCCGGGCAGAGCAAGAGCCTCAATAAGCGCCGCTGCCCCCCGTTGGCGTCGCCATCGGTCAAGCCCGGAATGCTGGTGTATCGGCCACCTGCCACGGTGATTGCCCGGTCGAGCTGATGCGCGCGTTCGGGCGGCGGCGGCGTCAGATCCACGAACAGCTTGCCCGACACGGGCGCCGTCACTTCGCCGTCGCTGAACCGTTCCAGCGTCCGGTCGATCTCGCGTTCGCGCGGCAGCGCCAGCACGATGGTGTCGGATTCGGCCAGCGCTTCTCGCGCCGACGTGGCCAGCGTGGCCGTGCCGCGAAAGGCTTCGCAGCGCTCGGGGTCGATGTCGTATAGGGTCAGTGCCAGCTCCGGCTCGGCGGCCAGCAGGCGGCGGGCGGCCAGCGTGCCGGTGGCCCCCATCCCCACGATGCTGATGCGCGCGCTCATGACTTGGGCACAGACCACGTGCTCACGATATGGGCCAGCGGCTCGTCGGAGCCTGTGCCTGTCAGGATGACTTCGCCGGCTGACAAACGGCCCACCTTCAGCAGACGTGCGTCCGCATAGATGGCGCCGGCCGGGCTTTTGCGCAGGAAGTTGATGGTCAGGCTGGCGGTGACGGCGTGGGTCTGGCCCGTGGCGCCGACCACGGCGGCGTACATGGCCAGGTCGGCCAGGCCCATCAACATCGGACCGGCAACAATGCCTCCAAGGCGCTGGTGGGCGTCGCGCGCAGGCAGCACCGCGCGCGCCGTGCCGTGGCCGATGTGCAAGATGTCGATGCCTAGCAGCAACGAGAAAGGATGCTGGTCGGCAAGCAGGATATGGAAATCGGCCAGGCTGATCCGGGGGGCGTCAGCGTCCGTGGCGAGCGCGGTGGCGGTCATCGTTGCTCCAGGGCGAGGCAATAGTTGTCCAGCAAGGTGCCGGCCTGCTGGCCGAGCGACTTCAGCCGATGGGTGTGCAGCAGCAGCAACAAGCCCATCAGGTATGTGAAGAGGTTCATCTGTTCGATGGCCACGACATCGGCGCTCCAGCCCTTCGTACGGGCAAGCGCCACGCCCAGCAGATCGACGCATTCGCGCAGCCGCGCATTGAGCTTTTCGTCCATGTCCCGGCCCAGGCCGCGTGGACCCAGCCCCTGGAACAGGTACATGCCCAGTGAAAAATCGGTACGCCGCTGAGCGTAGTAGCCAAAGAAGGCATGAATGGCAGCGCGCGCTGCCTGCTGCGCCTCGCCGGCCGTCGCGGCCTCGTTCAGGTGCATATGCAGCCGCTGCAACGATTCATCGAGCAGGGCGCCGTAAATGGATTCCTTGCCGGCAAACCACGGGTAGATTGCCCCGGTGGTGCACCCCGCTTCCTTGGCAATCGCCCGGATCGTGGTGTTTTCCAGCCCATCCCGCTCAAAAACGCGCTGTGCGGCGTCCAGCACCATCTGGCGGCGCAAGGCATTCAGGCGTTCATTGCGGGCGGAGGGAGAGGAGGGTGTGGGCATGATCGAAAAGCGGGAATGTGCAGTTGATAATATCGACGATTTTTAAAAATAACAATGTTATTGAAGACCGACTGCCCAGGTGGGGAGTCGAGGGTCCGTTACCCGGGGCTTGAGGGCATTTGGGCGGCAAAACGGGGCGGAAGGGAGTAAGAAAGCAGGGTGAAAGCGTCCTGTCCAAACCGGCTTGATAATTGGGGGCAGGGCTGAAAGTCGCATGGATACGGGCTTGTCTGTTTTGCCTAGGGTTAGCCCTAGCCGCTTTGGCGCCAAGTCCGTGCGATGTTGCAAGATCCCAACAGGGGTGTCGCAAACCTGCACTTTTCTGATGCCGACCATAGCCAGTCCCCGCGATTTTTGATGCAATAGCGTCAACTTCCCTTCGCGGAGTTAGGGGGGCGGCAGGCTGGTTTGCTGGATTGCTGCTCTTGTCACTCAAATCAACGGAGATTTCTTAAATGAAAAAGACTCTGCTCGCTGCCGCCCTGCTCGCCGGTTTTGCCGGTGTCGCCCAGGCAGAAACGTCTGTCACCCTGTACGGCATCATCGACACGGGCCTCGGCTACAACAAGATCAGCGGCGCCAGCAATGAAGGCGCGAACGGCAGCCGTTTCGGCATGATCAACGGCGTCCAAAACGGTTCGCGCTGGGGTCTGCGTGGTTCGGAAGATCTGGGTGACGGCCTGCGCGCTGTTTTCCAACTGGAATCGGGTTTCAACTCCGGTAACGGCAACTCCGCTCAAGGCGGCCGCCTGTTCGGTCGTCAAGCCACCGTCGGTCTGGCCAGCGACAGCTGGGGTCAACTGGACTTCGGTCGCCAAACCAACATCGCGTCGAAGTACTTCGGCTCGATCGATCCGTTCGGCGCTGGCTTCGGTCAAGCTAACATCGGCGTGGCTCTGAGCGCCGCCAACACCAACCGCTACGACAACATGGTCATGTATCAGACCCCGTCGTTCAGCGGCTTCCAGTTCGGCGTCGGCTACTCGTTCAACGTGAACGACACCAACGCTGCCCAAACCGGCTTCAAGACCGCCGACAACACCCGCGCCATCACGACCGGTCTGCGCTACGTCAACGGCCCCCTGAACGTCGCTCTGTCGTACGACCAACTGAATGCTTCGAACAAGCTGTCCTCGGCTGCTACCGACGCCACCCCGCGTCAGTACGCCATCGGCGGTTCGTACGACTTTGAAGTTGTGAAGCTGGCTCTGGCCTACGCTCGCACGACCGACGGCTGGTTCGCTGGTCAAGGCGTCGACACCAACATCGGCAGCGTCAACTTCGGCGCCAACGCCTTTGCTGACGGCTTCAAGGCCAACTCGTACATGGTCGGCCTGTCCGCCCCGATCGGCGGCGCAAGCAGCCTGTTCGGTTCGTGGCAGCGTGTTGACCCCTCGAACGACAAGTTGACGGGCGGCGATGCCACCACCAACGTGTACTCGCTGGGCTACACCTACGACCTGTCGAAGCGCACCAACCTGTACGCCTACGGTTCGTACGCCAAGAACTACGCCTTCGTGGACGACCTGAAGTCGACCGCCGTCGGCGTGGGCATCCGCCACCGCTTCTAATCCAATGCAGGGCGCAAGCCCTGTCTGGATTCAAAGCGAAAGCGACGAACGGGTTTCGGCCCGTTCGTAAAAAAGCCATCCTTCGGGGTGGCTTTTTTCATGCTTTTTTTCGTGCCTTCATCTGCTTTTTTTAAGTTCCGCGTGTACCTGCTGGCCGACTCCTGTATCCTTGCCTTTCTGTCCTCGAAAACTGCGATTGTTCCAATAAAGGAATGCAGTCTTTCACCTGTTATTCAAGCTACAGAGTTCAGCCGGAAGTAACCGCGCGAATGCTACAATCCTAAGGTTTGCGCATTTGACGGACGCCTGAATGAACCTGCAACAGTATTTTCCCGTCCTGCTGTTTATCGTAGTGGCCACCCTTATCGGGTTCGCGCTGCTAACGGCCGGCTCCCTCCTTGGCCCCCGGCGTCCTTACGCTGAGAAGCTGTCGCCCTATGAGTGCGGCTTCGAAGCGTTTGAAGACGCCCGCATGAAGTTTGACGTGCGCTACTACCTGGTGGCGATTCTGTTCATTCTTTTCGACCTGGAAATCGCGTTCCTGTTCCCGTGGGCCATCGCCCAGGGCACGGTTGGACTCGTTGGTTTCTGGACGGTCATGGTTTTCCTAGCCGTGTTGACCGTCGGCTTCATCTACGAATGGAAAAAGGGCGCGCTGGACTGGGAATAAACCCCTTCGGGTTTTTTTTCACCGCACGCTATCAGAGACGAATATGGCTATAGACGGCATTCTCAAGCAAGGGTTCATTACAACCAGCGCCGACAAGTTCCTTAATTGGGCGAAGACCGGCTCCATGTGGCCCATGACCTTCGGTCTGGCCTGTTGCGCGGTTGAGATGATGCACGCGGGCGCGGCCCGTTATGACCTGGACCAATTCGGCATCATCTTCCGGCCCAGTCCGCGTCAGTCCGATCTGATGATCGTTGCTGGCACGCTGTGCAACAAGATGGCGCCGGCGCTGCGCAAGGTCTATGACCAGATGCCCGAGCCGCGTTGGGTGGTTTCCATGGGCTCCTGTGCCAATGGCGGCGGCTACTACCACTACTCGTATTCGGTGGTTCGTGGCTGTGACCGCATCGTACCGGTAGACGTCTACGTGCCGGGCTGCCCGCCCACGGCCGAGGCGCTGGTCTACGGCTTGCTGCAAATGCAGAACAAGATCCGTCTGACCAACACGATTGCGCGCTGAGCGTTCGCCCCGTCCGCGGCAGTTGTTGCCGCCGGCCCTTGCGAAACCAGCGTATCGGTTCACCTAAGCGTACAAGATGATGACCAGGCTCGAAACCCTGAAAAACAATTTGCAGACCACACTCGGCGCGGATATCGCGCTGACCGAGGCGTTGGGCGAGCTGACGCTCGAAGTGCCCCCGCAGCAGTGGTTTTCCGTCTGCAACAAGCTGCGCACCGAAGCCGGCCTGCGCTTTGAAACCTGTATCGACCTCTGTGGCGTCGACTATCTGACCTGGGGCAATGGCTCGCGTCAGTTGGCTGAAGAGCCCAGCGCCAAGGTGCACCGCGCGCGTTTCGCCGTCGTGATCCACCTGCTGTCGATCGAAAACAATGTCCGCCTGCGCGTGCGCACCTGGGCCGCCGACGACGAATTCCCCATCGTTGCCTCGCTGATGGAATGCTGGCCCGCCGTGGGTTGGTTCGAGCGCGAAGCGTTCGACCTGTACGGCATTGTGTTCGAAGGCCACCCGGACCTGCGCCGCATCCTGACCGACTACGGCTTCATCGGTCATCCCTTCCGCAAGGACTTCCCGCTGTCGGGCACCGTCGAAATGCGCTACGACCCGGAACAGCGGCGCGTCATTTACCAGCCGGTCACGATCGATCCGCGCGAAATCACGCCGCGCGTGGTCCGCGAAGACTCCTACGGCTTGGGGCGTTAAATCATGGCAGAAATCAAGAACTACACGCTCAACTTCGGTCCTCAGCATCCGGCCGCGCACGGTGTGTTGCGCCTGGTGCTGGAACTGGACGGCGAAGTCATCCAGCGCGCCGACCCGCACATCGGCCTGTTGCATCGTGCCACCGAAAAGCTGGCCGAGCACAAGACCTACATCCAGGCGCTGCCCTACATGGACCGCCTGGACTACGTGTCCATGATGTGCAACGAGCACGCCTACGTCATGGCCATCGAAAAGCTGCTGGGCGTCGAAGCCCCGCTGCGCGCGCAGTACATCCGCGTGATGTTCGATGAAATCACCCGCCTCTTGAACCACCTGATGTCGCTGGGTTCGCACGCACTGGACGTGGGCGCGATGGCCGTGTTCCTGTACGCCTTCCGTGAGCGCGAAGACCTGATGGACTGCTACGAAGCGGTCTCGGGTGCGCGCATGCACGCGGCTTACTACCGTCCGGGTGGCGTCTACCGCGATTTGCCGGACACGATGCCGCAGTACGGCGACACCAGCAAATACCGTGGCGACAAAGAAATGCGCATCATGAATGACGCGCGTTCGGGCTCGCTGCTGGACTTCATCGAAGACTTCACCAACCGCTTCCCCGGCTGCGTCGACGAGTACGAAACGCTGCTCACCGACAACCGCATCTGGAAGCAGCGTCTGGTCGGTATCGGCGTGGTTGACCCTGAACGCGCCAAGGCGCTGGGCTTCACCGGCCCGATGCTGCGTGGTTCGGGCGTCGCCTGGGACTTGCGCAAGACGCAGCCCTACGAAGTCTACGATCTGCTCGATTTCGACATCCCCGTGGGTGTCAACGGTGACTGCTACGACCGCTACCTGGTCCGCATCGCCGAAATGCGTGAAAGTAATCGCATCATCCGCCAGTGCGTGGAGTGGCTGCGCAACAACCCGGGTCCGGTCATGATCGAGAATCACAAGATCGCCCCGCCCAAGCGCACCGCCATGAAGACCAACATGGAAGAGCTGATTCATCACTTCAAGCTCTTCACTGAAGGTTTCCACGTGCCCCCGGGCGAGGCGTATGCCTCGGTGGAGCACCCCAAGGGCGAGTTCGGCATCTACATGGTGTCGGACGGCGCCAACAAGCCTTACCGCCTGAAGATTCGGGCCCCCGGCTTTGTCCACCTGCAATCGCTGGACGAAATGTCGCGCGGTCACATGATCGCCGACGCCGTCACCATCATTGGTACGCAGGACATCGTTTTCGGCGAGATCGATCGCTGATCCGCTGAGAACAGTCACGAGCACGCCCGCATAACCCGGATTCAAACTATGCTGCTTTCCGAACAGGCCTACCAGAAAATCGACCGAGAACTCGCGAAGTTCCCGGCCGACCAGCGGCAGTCCGCCATCATGGCCTCGCTTGCCATCGCGCAAGAAGAGAAGGGCTGGTTGGCTACCGAAACCATTGAAGATGTGGCCAATTACATTGGCGTCCCGCCCATTGCGGTGCAGGAAGTCGCCACGTTCTACAACATGTTCGACGTCAAGCCCGTCGGCAAGAACAAGATCGCCGTCTGCACGAACCTGCCCTGTGCCTTGCGCGATGGCGACCGCGCCGGCGAATACCTCAAGCGCAAGCTGGGTGTCGATTACCGTCAAACCACTGCCGACGGCCAGTTCACGCTGGTTGAAGGCGAATGCATGGGCGCTTGCGGCGATTCCCCCGTGCTGATCGTGAACAACAAGCATATGTGCGTGCGCATGACCGACGAGAAGCTGGACGCGCTGGTCGCGGCCCTCAAGGTGCAAGGAGAGTCGGCATGAACGCGCCCGACCTGTACAAGCAATTCTCGCAAGGTCTGGATCCCGATCCCCTGAACGATCCGTCCAATTCGATGTGCCTGCACGGCCGGCACATCAAGCCGCAGATCATGGCTGACGTCGACGGCGCCAACTGGCGCCTGGCCGACTACGTCAAGCGCGGCGGCTACGAAGCGCTCAAGAAGATCCTGACCACCGGCATGAAGCCGGAAGACGTCATCGCCGAAGTGAAGGCCTCGGGCCTGCGCGGTCGTGGCGGCGCAGGTTTCCCGACCGGCCTGAAGTGGAGCTTCATGCCGCGCGCGTTCCCGGGCCAGAAGTACCTCGTCTGCAACTCCGACGAAGGCGAACCGGGCACGTTCAAGGACCGCGACATCCTGCGCTTCAATCCGCACATCGTGATTGAAGGCATGGCGATCGCGGCCTACGCCATGGGCATCAGCGTCGGCTACAACTACATCCACGGCGAAATCTTCGAAGTCTACGAGCGCTTCGAAGAAGCGCTGGAAGAGGCGCGCGCCGCCGGCTTCCTGGGCGACAAGATCCTGGGTTCGGACTACAGCTTCCAGCTGCATGCGTTCCACGGCTACGGCGCCTACATCTGCGGCGAAGAAACCGCGCTGCTGGAATCGCTGGAAGGCAAGAAGGGTCAACCGCGCTTCAAGCCGCCGTTCCCGGCCAGCTTCGGCCTGTACGGCAAGCCCACCACGATCAACAACACCGAAACGTTCGCGGCTGTGCCGTGGATCATCCGCAACAGCGGCCAGGCCTACCTGGAAGTGGGCAAGCCGAACAACGGCGGCACCAAGCTGTTCTCGATCACCGGCGACGTCGAACGCCCCGGCAACTACGAGATCCCGCTGGGCACCCCGTTCTCGGTCCTGCTGGAACTGGCAGGCGGCATGCGCGGCGGCAAGAAGCTGAAGGCCGTGATCCCCGGCGGCTCCAGCGCCCCGGTGCTGCCGGCCGACATCATCATGGAATGCACGATGGACTATGACTCCATCGCCAAGGCCGGCTCGATGCTCGGTTCTGGCGCGGTGATCGTCATGGACGAAACGCGCTGCATGGTGAAGTCGCTGATGCGCCTGTCGTACTTCTATTTCGAGGAAAGCTGCGGCCAGTGCACGCCGTGCCGCGAAGGCACCGGCTGGCTCTACCGCATGGTGCATCGCATCGAAACCGGTCACGGCCGTCCGGAAGATCTGGACTTGCTGGACAACGTGGCAGGCAACATCATGGGCCGCACCATCTGCGCCCTGGGTGACGCCGCCGCCATGCCCGTCCGTGGCTTCCTCAAGCATTTTCGCGACGAATTCGCGCACCACATCGAGCATAAGTCTTGTGTGGTCCCGCAATATCTGTAGGTCTCAGGAACAGCAATGGTTGAACTAACCGTCGACGGCAATCAGGTCGAAGTGCCCGAAGGCAGCATGGTCATGCATGCCGCTCAGAAAGTCGGGCTTTACGTGCCGCATTTCTGCTACCACAAGAAACTGTCCATCGCGGCCAACTGCCGGATGTGCCTGGTTGAAGTGGAAAAAGCGCCCAAGGCGCTGCCCGCCTGCGCCACGCCCGTGACTAACGGCATGGTCGTGCACACCTGCTCTGAGAAGGCTCGCGCCGCTCAGAAGTCGGTGATGGAATTCTTGCTCATCAATCACCCGCTCGACTGCCCGATCTGCGATCAGGGCGGCGAATGCCAGCTGCAAGACCTGGCCGTGGGCTACGGCGGCTCTTCCTCGCGTTACCAAGAGGAAAAGCGTGTCGTGTTCCACAAGGACCTGGGTCCGCTGGTTTCAGCCGAGGAAATGAGCCGCTGCATCCACTGCACCCGCTGCGTGCGCTTCGGCCAGGAAATCGCCGGCGTCATGGAACTGGGCATGCTGGGCCGTGGCGAACACTCCGAGATCACGACGTTCGTCGGCCGCTCGATCGAGTCCGAACTGTCGGGCAACATGATCGACATCTGTCCGGTGGGCGCGCTGACCTCCAAGCCCTTCCGCTACAGCGCGCGTACCTGGGAACTGGCTCGCCGCCGTTCGGTCAGCCCGCACGACAGCCTGGGCGCCAACCTGGTCGTCCAGGTCAAGGGCGACCGCGTCATGCGCGTGGTGCCGTTCGAAGACGAAGCCGTCAACGAATGCTGGATCAGCGACCGCGACCGCTTCTCGTACGAAGGCCTGAACAGCGAAGACCGCCTGACCGCCCCGATGATCAAGGGCACCGACGGCAAGTGGCAGGAAGCCTCCTGGGCCGACGCGCTGCAAGCCGTGGCGCAAGGCCTGTCGCGTGTCCGTGACAGCTTCGGCGCTGGCCAGATCGGCGCGCTGGCGTCCGAATACGCCACCACCGAAGAATATGCGCTGCTGGGCCGTCTGGTCCGCGCGCTGGGTTCCGAGAACATCGACTTCCGCCTGCGCCAGACCGACGCCGCCTTCGACGGCGCGCTGACCGGTGCGCCGTGGCTGGGCATGCCCATCGCTGAACTCGACAACCTGGACCGCGTCCTGGTCGTCGGCTCGTTCCTGCGCAAGGATCACCCGCTGATGGCGCAACGTCTGCGTCAGGCCGCCAAGCGCGGCACGCAAATCCTGATGGTCGACAGCGCCGCTGACGATCCTCTGATGCCCATCGCTGCCCGCATCACCGTGGCGCCGTCCGAGCTGCCGCGCGCGCTGGCCGAAGTGGCCGTGGCCCTGGCGCAAGCCAAGGAGCAGGCAGTGCCGGCTGAATTCGCATCGGTCACCCCGGGCGAAAACGCCAAGCTCATCGCTGCGAGCCTCGCGTCCGGCGCCAACACCGCCGTGCTGCTGGGTAACCTGGCGGTTGCCAGCAGCCAGGCGACGACGCTGGCCGCCAACGGCCGCGCCGTGGCGAACCTGGCCGGTGGCAACTTCGGCTTCCTGACTTCTGGCGGCAACACCGTCGGCGGTTACCTGGCCGGTGCCGTGCCGGGCAAGGGCGGCAAGACCGCCGCTGCCATGCTGGCCGAGCCGCTCAAGGCCTACATCGTGCTGCACGCCGAGCCGCTGCTGGATGCCGACAACGGTCAGCAAGCCATCGCCGCGCTGCGCGGTGCGCAGTTCGCCGTCGCGCTGACCCCGTACCGTTCGGCCGCAGCCGAATGGGCCGATGTCATGCTGCCGGTGTCGCCGTTCACCGAAACCTCGGGTACGTTCGTCAACGCGCAAGGCCTGGCCCAAAGCTTCAAGGGCACGGTCACGCCGCTGGGTCAGACGCGTCCGGGCTGGAAGGTGCTGCGCGTGCTGGGCAACGTCCTGCATCTGGCCGGTTTTGACGATGAAACGTCGGAATCCGTCCGCGACGCCGCGCTGGCTGGTGGCATCGAAGGCCGCCTGTCCAACGACATCAAGGCGCCGCTGGGTCTGGGTCAGGCCGTCACGGGCCTGGAACGTGTTGCTGACGTGCCGATCTACCGCAGCGACGCGATGGTCCGCCGCTCTGAACCGCTGCAAGCATCGCCGGCTTCGAAAAAGCCCGCCGCCGCCATGAACGGCCGTACGCTCACCAGCCTTGGCCTGACGGCCGGCGTCAAGGTGCGCGTGACGGGTCCGCAAGGCGCCGTCGAACTCGAAACCGTGCAGGATGATGCCGTGGCCGATCGCGCCCTGCGCATCTCCGCAGCCTTTGAAAACACCGCAGCCCTGGGTGGCGCATTCGGTCAACTCAGCGTGGAGCGTGCCTGATGGAATGGCTTAATGTTCTTGAGGGCCACGGGCAGGCATTGCTGGGCCCGACGGTCTGGATGGTCCTCTGGACCCTCATCAAGATTGTGATCATCGCTGTGCCGATCATCCTGTGCGTCGCGTACCTGACGTACTGGGAACGCAAGATGATCGGCTCCATGCACGTGCGCATGGGCCCGAACCGCGTGGGTTTCAAGGGTCTGCTGCAACCGTTCGCCGACGTGTTTAAGCTGTTGACCAAGGAAGTCGTGGTCCCCAGCCAGGCCAACAAGGTGCTGTTCGTCGTGGCCCCCGTGGTCACGCTGATGCCGGCCCTGGCCGCCTGGGCGGTCGTGCCCTTCGGCCCGGACGTCGTGCTGGCCAACGTCAACGCTGGTCTGCTGTACATCATGGCCATCACGTCCATCGGCGTGTACGGCGTGATCGTCGCAGGCTGGGCGTCGAACTCCAAGTACGCGTTCCTGGGCGCGCTGCGCGCTTCGGCACAGATGCTGTCCTACGAACTGGCCATCGGCTTCGTGCTCGTCACGGTGCTGCTGGTGTCGGGCAGCCTGAACATGTCCGAGATCGTCAACGTTCAGAACCGCGGCTGGTTTGCCGAAAAGGGACTGACGTTCATGTCCTGGAACTGGTTGCCGCTGCTTCCGCTGTTCGTGATCTACGTGATCTCGGCTGTGGCCGAAACCAACCGTCACCCGTTTGACGTCGTGGAAGGCGAATCGGAAATCGTGGCCGGCCACATGGTCGAGTACTCGGGTATGGCCTTCGCCCTGTTCTTCCTGGGTGAATACGCCAACATGATCCTGCTGTCCTGCATGGCATCGATCATGTTCCTGGGCGGCTGGGCTTCCCCGATCGACATCGCGCCGCTGACCTGGATTCCGGGCTGGATCTGGCTGGGTCTGAAGACGTTCGTCGTGGTCTCGTTGTTCGTGTGGTTCCGCGCATCGTTCCCGCGCTACCGCTATGACCAGATCATGCGTTTGGGTTGGAAAATCTTCATCCCGCTGACCGGCGTGTGGCTGGTCGTGGTGGCGATCTGGATGCAGACGCCCTGGAACATTTGGCGCTAAGCCGCCAGGCAGAGGCAGGATATGGAAGCGATCAAAGATTTCTTCGGCAGCCTGATGCTGACCGAATTGCTCAAGGGCATGCGCCTGACGGGCAAGTACTTTTTCAAGCGTAAGGTCACCTTGCGCTATCCGCAGGAAAAGACGCCTACGTCGGCGCGTTTCCGCGGCCTGCACGCCTTGCGCCGCTACCCCAACGGGGAAGAGCGCTGCATTGCGTGCAAGCTGTGCGAAGCTGTGTGCCCGGCCTTGGCGATCACCATCGAATCGGACCAGCGCGATGACGGCACCCGCCGCACCACGCGTTACGACATCGATCTGACCAAGTGCATTTTCTGCGGCTTCTGTGAGGAAAGCTGCCCCGTGGACTCCATCGTGGAAACGCATATCCACGAATACCACGGCGAAAAGCGCGGCGACCTGTATTTCACCAAAGACATGCTGCTCGCCGTGGGCGACCGCTACGAAGCCGACATCGCCCGCCGCCGGGCCGACGACGCTCCTTACCGTTGAAGCCCAGGGTCTGATCCATGACTTTTTCTACTGTCCTTTTCTACATACTGGCCACCGTGCTGGTGATCGCGGCGTTCCGCGTGATCACCGCGCGCAGCCCGGTTACCGCCGTTCTGCACTTGATCCTGGCTTTCTCCAACGCAGCCATGCTGTGGATGCTGCTGGGCGCTGAGTTCCTGGCGTTGCTGCTGGTGCTGGTGTACGTGGGCGCCGTGATGGTGCTCTTCCTTTTCGTCGTGATGATGCTGGACATCCGTATGGATGCCATGCGCCAGGGCCTGAAGACCTACCTGCCTTTGGGCCTGGTGATCGGTCTGGTGCTGGTGCTGGAAATGTCCTTCGTGCTGGGTTCGACCTGGTACGGCGCGGGTCCGCAGGCTCCGGTCGCTGGCGACTACAACAACGCTCGCGCCCTGGGCGAAGCGATGTACACGCAGTACATCTACGCGATCGAAGTGGGCGCCGCCTTGCTGCTGGTCGGCATGGTCGCAGCCATTGCGCTGACGCTGCGCCGCCGCCGCGACGTGAAGTACAACGACCCGGTCGCCGCCGTTCGCGTGCGCTCGAAGGACCGTTTCCGCATGGTGAAGATGCCCGCTCAAAGCGAGCGTGCACAAGCCCAGCGAGATGGTTCGTCCGCCGCCGCCGCGCCCCAAGGAGAAAAACAATGACGCTGACGCTGGCCCACTATCTGATCCTTGGGGCGATCCTGTTCGCCATCGGGATCTTTGGCATCTTCCTGAACCGCCGCAACCTGATCATTCTTTTGATGTCCATCGAGCTCGTGCTGCTGGCCGTCAACATGAACTTCGTGGCGTTCTCCAGCTGGTTTGGCGACACCGCCGGCCAGGTGTTCGTGTTCTTCATCCTGACCGTGGCCGCCGCTGAAGCGGCGATCGGCCTGGCCATTTTGGTGCTGCTGTTCCGCAACCTGAACACGATCAACGTTGACGAACTCGATCGCCTGAAGGGCTGACGGGGTATTGGAAGAAAATGTCTAGCTCACCCAATCTCTACTTGCTCATCGCGCTGGCACCGCTGGCCGGAGCAATTCTCGCGGGCCTTTTCGGCACCGGGTTCCTGGGCCGTCCTATCGGCCGCCGCGCGTCCCACGTCATCACGATCCTGGGCGTGCTCATCTCTGCCATCGGTTCGGTGGTGGTGCTGGGCGACGTGCTGAACGGCCTGCGCTTTGACGGCGCGGTCTACACCTGGAGCCTGATCGGCCAGACCAAGCTGGAAATCGGCTTCCTGATCGATCCGCTGTCGGCCATGATGATGGTCGTGGTGACCTCCGTGTCGCTGATGGTGCACATCTACACCATCGGCTACATGGCAGATGATCCCGGCTACCAACGCTTCTTCTCGTATATCTCGCTGTTCACGTTCTCCATGCTGATGCTGGTAATGTCGAACAACATGGTGCAGCTGTTCTTCGGCTGGGAAGCAGTGGGCCTGGTGTCGTACCTGCTGAT
>CAJYKY010000257.1 GCA_913775005.1 uncultured Achromobacter sp. | reverse complement strand
CCTGCTGCCGAAAGCGGTCGAAATCTTCGGGTGCGTCCGGGTCCAGGCAGATGAAGATCAGGCCGCTCAGGCTTTCGATGCGGACGGGCTTCAAGCCCAGCTGGCTTTTGTCGAAGTCATCGCCCATGTGTTCCGCATACGCCAGCGCGCCATCGAGCCGGTAAGTCCATTGGTGGTAGGGGCACACCAGGTTGCCCACGGCCCCTTGCCCCTGCGTGCACAGCCGCGCGCCGCGATGCCGGCAAACGTTGTGGAAGGCGCGCAACTGCTCGTCGTCGTCGCGCAAGATCACCACCGACTGCTGGCCGACGTCCACCGTGACGAAATCACCCGGTTCCGGAATGTCGGGTTCAACGGCAACAAAGATCCAGTGGCGGCTGAAGATCGCGTCCATGTCTAGATCGAAGATGGCCGGGCTGAGGTAGAAACTGGCGTCCAGGCTGTAGCCGGGACGCCGGTTGGCGATCAGGGTTCGGATCGTGTCGTCTACCTGTGGACGACGCAGGGGAATATGGACGTGGGCGCTCATCGTCAACCTCAATAGTCGATCAGGCTATGCGTGCGCAGGTAGGCCAGGACCGCCTGCGCTTTCTCATCGGGGCTGCCGTGGGTGATGACGGCGCCGCCCCGGCTTTCTGTGGTGATGGCGGCCATGAGCCGCACCCGGGCCGAGCGGGATTCGCGCGCCGCCAACCTGACGGGCGGACACGTGGCGGGTTCGACGCAGGCAGGCAGCAGCGGCGCGCCTTCCAGGACGGAAGTGCGAGCCACAATCTGGCCAGCGCGTTCGCGTGCGTACACGTGGCGCAATTCGAAAGACGCTTGCGGATGCACGGCCAGTACTGCCGGCAGCGGCGCCGCGATGTCACGCCGCCGGCCTTTGGGCAGGAACTGCTGCGTGACGATGCCGTCCGCCTGCACGGTGGCGGACAGCACGGCGGGCAAGAGCGGCATGTGCAAGGCCTGCGCCAGGCGATAAGGCAGCATGCCGCTGGCCTCGCCGCTTTCCGCGCGCGTACCGCACAGCACGATGTCGTAACCCCGCACCCGTTCAACCAGCGGCGCGAGCACGTCGCGCGCGGGCGGCACGTCCAGCACGTCGACCACGGCGGCGCCCAGCGCCAGATAGTCGCGTAGTGCAAGCTCGGCCGGGTCGCCGGCGTGGATGACGTCGACGGTCATCGACGCATGCCGCAGCGCCTGCCCCATCGCCAAGGCCAGCGCGTCATTGCGGCTCCAGCGCGCCGCGCCGTTGACGGGATGGGCGCCCACCGACACCAGCACGGCGATCCGCAATTCAGCCATGACGTCGCCCCTTTTCTTGGTGCGAGGTGTGCGCACTTTCTGCCTCGCGAGGCAGCGATACCCCACGCGCCTCGCGCACCCTCGCCAGCAGCGCCTGGGCGACGCGTTGCGTGTCGTCGATGATGCTCAGGTCGGCACGGCGGATCAGCGGGGCGCTGGCGTCGCGGTTGATGGCGATGACGTGGCGGCAATGCTTGATGCCTTGCAGGTGTTGGACCGCGCCCGATATTCCGAAAGCCAGATAGGCGCTGGCGCTCACGGTCTTGCCCGTTGCGCCGATCTGCTGGCTGCGCGCAAAGCGGCCGTCGTCGACCGGAACGCGGCTGGCCCCCACGGCCGCTCCCAAGGCATCGGCCAAGGCGTGAAAGCCATCCAGATCGCGCACGCCGTTACCGGCCGAGACGATCAGGTCGGCCTCTTCCAGCGCCACCTCGGCGGGCGGCAAGACGCGCGTACCCAAGTCACGAAAGACCGAGCTTGTCTGTAGCGGCAAGGCCGATATCCGGACGCCCTGCCCTACGAATGGCAAACGCTCGTCGACGGCACCGGGTGCCAGCAACAGGATGCGCGGCAACGCCCGGCGCAGCGATTGGATGCCGGCCTGGTACGGCGTTGCGGCGCTATCCCGATTCAATTCGATGACGCCCGCCGCGACCGTCTCGCGCAGGGCGGCCGCCAATCGCCGGCCAAGATCGCCGTCAGGCAGCGCGTTGTCGGGCAGGAAGATATGCTCGGGACGCTCGCGGCTGATCAATGCCAGCAGGAACGCCAGCTTGGCGTCGGGCGCGTAGGCCAAGGGCTCGGGTACGACAGTCAGCGTGTCGGCGCCCAATGCTGCGGCGTCACCATCGAATGCGCCAAAGACCAGCACGTGCACAGCGGTGTCACGCAAGGCCAGCAAAGCGGCGGCGGCCACCGCCTGCCTCGCATGCGAGTCCAGCTGCCCACGGTCGCCGTGCACCACGGCCAACAGGCTGCGCGTGGCGGGGGCGGTGGTGCGCAAGGGAGGACGCGACGGCGTGCGCGCTGCGCTATGCAAGGACGATGAACTAGATGAGGTGTCCGCCGGCGCAGTCCGCGCTGGCGAAGTTGGCGGGGTGCTGAACCTGCCGGAGCCGCCGGCCCCCAGCACAATGCGCCGCACGCCATCCTGAGTCTGCTCATAGGGTCTGCGGGCCGAGCGTCTGCGCAGGCGATTCATACGACCTCCAAAGCGTCGGCGACCAGTTCTGCGATGTCACGCACCTCTGGCCGCGGTCCCACCACGCCCTCAAGCATGACGGTGCAATTAGGACAGGCCACGACCACCACGTCCGCGCCCGTGTCGCGCGCATCCTGCATGCGCAGGTCGGGAATGCGCTGCTTGCCGGGGATGTCCGTCAGCGGCGCGCCGCCGCCGCCCCCGCAGCAGCGCCCGTTCAACCCGTGGCGCGCCATTTCCTTGATGGGTGCCCCCAACCGGCGCAACAGTTCACGCGGCGCCTTGGTTTCGCCGTTGTAGCGTCCCAGGTAGCAAGGGTCGTGATAGGTCAATGCCCGCGCGGGGCCGGCCGGCTTGAAGGTGAGCAGGCCCGCTTCTGCCAGCGATGCAAGCAGTTGGGTGTGATGCAGCACTTGGTAGTGGCCACCCAAAGCAGGATATTCATTGCGCAGGCTGTGCAAAACATGCGGATCCGCCGTGACGATGCGCGTGAAACTCAGGCCAGACAGCGTGCGGATCAAGCCGCGCGCCAGCCGCTGGAATGTGGCTTCGTCGCCCAGCCGGCGCGCCACATCGCCGGTATCCGTTTCCCGCGCGCCCAGTACGGCAAAGTCCACGCCGCCCGCTTGCATCGCCTTGACCAGCGCGCGCAGGCTGCGCTGGTAACGCATGCCGAACGCGCCTTCGCCCACGATCAGCAGCACATCAACGGCCTGCCCCGGCTGAATCTGCGGCACGTGCAGATCCACCGCCCAGTCATGGCGCGCCGCCAGATCCCTGCCGCCCGCCGTACCGGTTTCCCGAAGATTGGCCAGCACAACGTTCGCGGTGCCGGGCGCCGCGCCATGCTCAAGCGTCTGTTGCCGGCGCATGTCGACCACCGCATCGACGTGTTCAATCAGCATCGGGCATTCGTGTACGCAGGCGCGGCACGTGGTGCAGGCCCACAGCGATTCCGGCGCCAGCACATTGGGCACGATCGGCCGCGCCGCGCCGCCCTGGTGCTGCCCGACCGGCAGGCC
>CAJYKY010000256.1 GCA_913775005.1 uncultured Achromobacter sp. | reverse complement strand
GCTACCCGAAGCTGCCCGCCCCTGCGCAGAAAGCCGACTACGTACGCGGCGAAAAGGTGTACGCGCAGTACTGCGCGCTTTGCCACGGCGCGCAGGGCCAGGGGCAGAAGCAAGACAAGCATTGGGTGTTTCCGGCGTTGTGGGGCGCGGACTCGTTCAATTGGGGCGCGGGCATGCACCAGATCGGCAACGCCGCCGGCTTCATCAAGGCCAACATGCCGCTGGGGCAAGCCGGCATGTTGAGCGATCAGGACGCCTGGGATGTCGCCTACTTCATGAATGCGCATGAACGCCCGCAAGACCCGCGCTATACCGGCTCGGTAGCAGAAACCCGCGCCAAATATCACGATTCAGACGACTCGCTGTATGGCATCGAGGTCAACGGCCACCTGCTCGGCAGCGATGCGCCGCCGCCGGGCGGCAAGCTGATTCAAGCGGCGGCCAAACCTGCGGGCTGACGGCACCATCGCATCCGGCAAGACAAATCGCGCGGCAAACTGCGGGTTTTCCCCCTGCCGTGCCGCGCGATTTGCTAGACTTCCGGTCTTAGCATCACACGCCGGTCATATTCATGTACGCCAACCCCGGAAACGTCTTCATGGTCGTCGCGCCCAGCGGCGCGGGCAAATCCAGCCTGGTGAAGGCCTTGCTTCAGCAAGATCCGTCCATCGAACTCTCTATTTCGTGCACCACGCGCGCGCCCCGTCCGGGTGAAGAAGATGGCCGTGAATACCGCTTCGTGACGCCTGACGATTTCAAGCGCATGCGCGAAGACCAGAACCTGCTGGAATGGGCGGAAGTCCACGGCAATTTCTACGGCACGCCGCGCGACCGCATCGACGCCGCCACGCGCGAAGGCCGCGATGTCTTGCTGGAAATCGATTGGCAAGGCGCGCGCCAGGTCAAGCAACGTTTCCCGGGTGCGATTGGCATATTTGTGTTGCCGCCGTCGATCGACGAACTTGAAAGCCGGCTCAAGGCGCGGGGCCAGGATGCCCCCCAGGTGATCGCGCGCCGGCTCATGGCCGCAGGCGGTGAAATCGCCCACGCGCCTGAATGCGAATATGTTATTATTAATCAAGAATTTAGCGTAGCCCTGTCGGAACTGATACAAATAGTCAGTGCCGCGCGGCTGCGTTTTTCGTCTCAGGCCGCCCGCCACGCCGATTTGTTCTCGCAACTTGGCATTCCGGCCGAGCACTGATTCGAAGCATTCTCCCTATCCTCCATCAGCACCAGGTGTCCTAATGGCTCGCATTACCGTCGAAGACTGTCTGAATCAAATCCCCAATCGTTTCAAGCTCACGCTGGCCGCCACGTACCGCGCCCGCGAGTTGGCGCAAGGCCATGCCCCGCGCCTGGACAGCAAAGACAAGCCCACGGTCACTGCCCTGCGCGAAATCGCAGGCGGCCTAACCGGCGTGGAAATGCTGCGCAAGGTACCCACCTGATACGTTCCGGGGGGCGGCTAGCATGGCTTTTCCCGGGCTGAAATACGCTTCATCTGGTCTGCTTGCCGCGTTGCGTGCTGGTTCCCGTCTTGGGCGCCGCACGGGCAAGAAAGACAAAAATCTCCCTACGCCACCGTCCGTCGCCGCGCAAGAAGCGGCGGACGCGACCGCCTCGCCGGTCGCTTCGCTGGCACCGCTGACCGAAATCATCGGCAGCTATCTCGACAAGAAAGATGTAGAGCGCGTGCGCGAAGCCTACCGCTTCGCGGACCAGGCGCACCTGGGCCAGTTCCGCGCCAGCGGCTCGCCCTACATCTCGCATCCCATCGCCGTCACTGAAATCTGCGCAGGCTGGAAGCTCGACGTCAACGCGTTGTCGGCCGCCCTGCTGCATGACGTGATGGAAGACCAGGGCATCGCCAAGCACGAACTGGCCGAACGCTTTGGACCGGAAGTGGCCGAGCTGGTCGATGGCTTGTCCAAACTGGACCGGCTCGACTTCGCCACCAAGGCCGAGCAGCAAGCCGAAAGCTTTCGCAAGATGCTGCTGGCGATGGCGCGCGACGTGCGCGTCATCCTTATCAAGCTGGCTGACCGCTTGCACAACATGCGCACGCTGGACGCGGTCAATCCGGAAAAGCGTCGCCGCATTGCCCGCGAAACGCTGGAAATCTATGCACCCATCGCGCATCGGCTGGGCCTGAACCTGCTGTTCCGCGAATTGCAGGACTTGTGTTTTGCCGCCATGCACCCGAACCGCTATCAGGTGCTGTACAAGGCCGTGCTGGCCGCCCGGGGCAACCGCCGCGAAGTCATCACCAAGATCGCCGATTCTGTGCGGGCCTCGCTGCCCGCCGCCGGAATCGAAGCCGAAGTGACCGGCCGCGAGAAAACGCTTTATGGCATCTATCGCAAGATGGTTGACCAGAAGAAGTCGTTTTCGGATGTGCTGGATATCTACGGCTTTCGCGTCATCGTGCATACGCTGCCCGAGTGCTATCTGGCGCTGGGCACGCTGCACCAGTTGTATCGACCCGTACCGGGCAAGTTCAAGGACTACATCGCCATTCCGAAAGTGAACGGCTATCAATCCCTGCACACGACGCTGGTCGGCCCTTATGGCACGCCGGTGGAATTCCAGTTCCGCACGCGCGACATGCATCACGTGGCTGAGGAAGGCGTGGCCTCGCACTGGCTGTACAAGGGCGCCGACCTGACCTTGAACGACCTGCAAAAGCGCACGCACCAATGGCTGCAATCGCTGCTGGACATTCAAAGCCAGACGGGCGATTCGGGCGAATTCCTGGAGCACGTCAAGGTCGATCTGTTCCCCGACGCGGTGTATGTGTTCACGCCGCGCGGCAAGATCATTTCGCTCCCGCGCGGCGCCACGCCGGTGGACTTCGCCTACGCGATTCACACCGACATCGGCAACCAGGCGGTGGCGGCCAAGATCAATGGCGAATTCGTGCCGCTGCGCACCGAGTTGAACAGCGGCGATACGGTGGAAATCGTGACGTCGCCCGCCTCGCGCCCCAACGCGCAGTGGCTCAACTATGTGCGCACGGGCCGCGCGCGTTCTGAGATCCGGCACTATCTGCGTACCGTCAAGTACGAAGAATCGGTGGCGTTTGGTGAACGCTTGCTTAGCCAGGCGCTGCAAGAATTGCATATGCCTATGCCGGCGACCGATGACCCGGCCTGGCAAAAACTGGCGCGCAGCACCGGCGCCAGTTCGCGCGAGGAAATCCTGGCGGACATCGGCCTGGGCAAACGCCTGGCCGCCGTGGTGGCGCGCCGCTTCGCTCCCGAGCACCAGCTCGTCGCCACTACCGCTGCTGCGGTGGACGAGCTGACCTCGGCGCGCAGCGCCCCCATCCTGATCCAGGGCAATGAAGGCCAGGCCGTGCAGTTGGCGCCTTGCTGCGGCCCCCTGCCCGCCGATCCGATCGTTGCCGGCATGCGCATGGGCCATGGGCTGGTGGTGCACACGGCGGATTGCCCCGTCGCGCTGCGCCAGCGCTTGCGCGAACCCGAGCGTTGGATCAGCGTGGGCTGGGACGCGCACACGGCCAAGCACTTGGCCACGCGCCTGGACATCATCACCCGCAACGAACGCGGCGTGCTGGGCCGGCTAGCGGCGGAAGTCACCGCCGCCGACGCCAACATCATGCACGTTACGATGCACGATGATGCGGTGTCTACGGTGTCCTTGCACCTGACCATTCAAGTGGACAGCCGCAAGCATCTGGCCCAGGTCATCCGCGCCATCCGGCATGTGCCGCAAGTGCAGAAGATCGTGCGCGTGAAGGGCTGATGCCCGCGTCACACGCCCTGCCAGCCATCAAAAAGCCCTGCATCCATTCCGATGCAGGGC
>CAJYKY010000255.1 GCA_913775005.1 uncultured Achromobacter sp. | reverse complement strand
ATGTGCTGTCCATGGTGGCCATCGTGGGCACCGAAATCGCCATGCTGGATCGGGTGTTTGCCTGGTGGTTCCCTTTCCTTCCTCCGGCGCTGGTGGTGGTGGCGTTGCTCGTCGGTTTGAACGCGGTGCATCTGGCCGGCGCGCGGGTATTCGCCTGGGTGGAAACCGCGTTGAGCGTGGTGAAGGCGCTGGCGCTGCTGGCGTTGATCGCGCTGGCCTGCTTTCACGCTTACGGCGCTTCGCCGGTATCGATGCAAGGGGTGCGCGAGGCGTCCACCGACGTGTTTGCAAACGTGGACGCCGCCGCGATGTGGGAAGCGTTCACTATCGCCACGATGGGTTTCATCGGCCTGGAAATCCTGTCCGTCGCGGCAGGGCAAACGCGCGGCGCCAGCACGGCCATTGCCCGCTGTCTGCGCATGACCACGTGGGGCATCGCTGCGCTGGTGGTGGCGGGCGTGGCCGCATCAGCCTGGTTCCAGTGGCATCAACCCGTGGCGCCCAACCTGACGCCATTCGTGCAATTGCTGGAATTTGCCAAGCTGCCTGCCGCGCAACTGGCCTTCACGGTACTGATGGCGGTGACGGTGGTGTCGGTGCTCAATTGCCTGCTGTATGGCGGTTCGCGCATGTTGTTCAGCATGGCGCGCGCGGGCCAGGCGCCGGCCAGTCTTGCGCGCGGCCCTGCGCTGCGCGTATCGACCACCGTGGTGACCGGCTTTGCGTTGCTGGTCTATGCCGCGCAGGCGTGCTTTCCGGGGGTGGTGTATGTGGCCGGGTCGTCCATCGCCATTACCAGCCTGCTTGCGATATGGGGGGTGATCTTCGCGGCGTATGCGCGCTTTCGCTACGTGTCGGGCCAGTCGCGCGGCAAGACGGCCTGCGGTGTGATCAGAGGCGTCGTGGGCGTACTGGTGATTGCCGCGCTGGCGCTATCCACACTGCGCATCGAAGCCTTCGCACCGACGTTGCTATATGGCATTCCCTTTTTGGCGCTGCTGACGTTATTGGCGTGGTGGCAAGCAGAACTGCCGGAAAAGCGACAAGCAAGTGGGAAAAAAACCACTCAGGGAAACCCGAATATTTGCACTGCGGATGCAAGAATATGAAAGGTTTGGTCGATATTTAGGACGGGTACGAGTCAGGAAGGCGGGCAGGGAATTATTTCGTTCTGGACTGATATTAATGATTTTCCCCACGGCTTAATATCATTTCACGCTCATTTGCAGGGCGAAGCCAGGCCAAAAGCCTTTTCGTGAAATTAATACATCGAGTAAATCGAATGAGCAAGTTAGGTATCTGGGTTGATTTTTCGCAGAAGATTGTGTGCACCGAACTGCGTCGGCAAGACCTGATTTCGGGATCGGATTGGGCGTACGACGCCAGCGACTGTGCACAGAAGTTTTCCACGATGTCCTACCAGGGATACCGCCTCTGGGCCGTGCCGTGTCTGCGGCTGATGCGCAAGCATCCAGCGCTGACGCGGGTTCTGGCCACAGCCGTCCGCTGGATGGTGGCTGACATCAAATATCAGCGAGGCGTGAATAAACAGCCGCACGTATTGGGTTTGATTATTCGACGGGGCATTTTCTGGCCCGCTAACTTGTTAATGGGTGGTTTAGTGGTCGTTGCGCGTGCCGGCAGGCTTTCGCACGAACGCAGCGCCACGGGATTCGGCATCGGTGGTTAATCAGCGAATGTATGTTTCTTTAACGACTCAACCAAAACTGGATTTTTCCAACATCATGACTAAGACTCTTCTCAACACTCTGTTGGCCGCCTCTTTCGTGGTCGCTGCTGGCGCCGCTTCGGCCGCTGACACCGGCAACATCTCGTTCCAGGGCGACATCACGCAATCGGCTTGCTCGATCGGTGGTGGTCAGCAAGGCGCCGACATGCTGGTGAAGATGGGCAGCATCTCCACGAACATGTTCAAGGCCGTCGGCGACAAGGGTCCCCAAACCGACTTTAAGATCGCCCTGCTGGGTTGCGACCCCTCGGTGTCGACCTCCGCTTCGATCGCCTTCCGTCCGGGCGCTGGCAGCGTCATCAGCAGCCGTCTGCTGAGCCTGGAAAGCGGCAGCGGCGCTCAAGGCGTTGCAGTCGGCCTGGCTGACGAAAACGGCACCCCGATCGCTGTTGGCGGCGCTGGCGTCACCTACAACCTGATCTCGGGCACGAACAACTTCAACTTCAAGGCTTACTACGAAGCCACCTCGGCAACCGTGACCGCTGGTCGCGCCAACGCCCAGGCCGTGTTCGAAGTTCAGTACTCCTAAGCACGTCAGAGGGGCGCTCGCGCCCCTTGCTGCGGAACCGGCGGCTCCGTCCGGTTCCGCACCCACCTTGCGGTGGGAGCAGGCCCCGCCAACGTGGCGCCTTGATGGTGTTCACGATCTGGCAGTTGTTTTGTGCCCAGCAGGCCAGGCACACCCTTCCAAATTCGAATCGCATACGCGCATCGGCTCTGGCCGAGCGGCAGACGTGCGCGTCGGCAACCGCATACGCATATGAAACGCAACCTTACCTACTCCCTGGTCGCAACCGCGCTGTGCCTGATGGCAGGCGCGGCACAGGCGCAAGTCCAGACCGCAACGAACACGCTGAACGTCACGGGCAGGATTACGCAGACGGCTTGCTCGATTACCGCGGACCCCGTATCCATGGGCGACGTACCGATCAGCAACTATGAATCGAGCACGACTGGTTCCGCCATCTATTGGAAGAACTTCAATATCACCTTGAGCGGCTGCCAGATGAGCACGCTGTCAAGCGCGTCGCTGTCATTCACCGGCACGACGCTGGGAGGAGACTCCACGACGTTGGCGCTGACGCAAACCACCGGTGTGGCGCAAGGCTTCGGCGTGAAGATGTGGGGCACCGACAGCACCCACGGCAATAACGCTTACGTCAATTTCACGGGTTCCAACTCGTACAACTACAACCTGGCGTCCGGAAAGAACACCTTCCAGTTCACCGCCAACTACGTCAAGGTCGGCTCCACGCCCAAGCCTGGCACCGCCAACGCGACGGCCACGGTGACGCTGAAGTACGCCTGAGTACGCCTGATTTTTCTGCATTCCCCTGATTTTTTCTGACCGCTCCGGCCTGTGTCCGGGGCGGGCTGATGCCCGCTCAACCTTCGTCGGAGTGCGGCAGCCCTTAACCCTCTGCCGGAACTAGCCATGACCCAACTCTTCCAACGCCTCCTACCCGCGTGCGTCGCCGCGACCTGCCTGCTGGCCGGCAGCGCCGCGCATGCCGCCATTCAGCTGTCCAGCACCCGCGCGATCATGAACGAAAAAGATCGCAACGTTGCCATCTTCGCCAAGAACCTGACGAACACGCCGTTCGTGGTGCAAGCCTGGATCGACGGGGACAACGAAGAGATGGAGACGCCGTTCTTCATCACGCCGCCGCTCAGCCGCTTTGACGGTTCGACCGAACGCAGCCTGAACATCACGCGCGTCGGCGACGGCTTGCCGAAGGATCGCGAGTCGTACTACTGGATCAACGTGCTGGAAATTCCGCAGAAGACCGATTCCAAGGACAACAGCCTGACTCTGGCCACGCGCACGCGTATCAAGCTGTTCTACCGTCCGGCCGCCATCGACAAGATGCCGCGGGGCGCCGAGCAATCGAAGTGGGCCGTGGCGCGCGAAGGCAACGGCTGCCGCCTGGTGGTGGACAACACGTCCGCCTACAACATCAACTTCGCTCGCATCGATGTGCCGGGCGAACCCGACGGGTTGGGCAAGACCGTGGTCGCCAAGCCGTTTGCTACGACCGACATTCCGCTGGCCAAGTGCCCGTCGGGCGCCGTCAGCGTTACGCCGCAAGTCGTCAATGACTACGGCGTCGTCGAAGCGTGGCCCACGGTTACGGCGGGCGATCGCGCCGCCGCTGCGAAGGAAGCAACGGTCGGAGGCCAGAAGTGATACTTAGGCGTATGCCACACCGGTCCGTCGTACTGGGTATGGGGGCCGTCTTGGGCCTGGTGAGTATGCAAGCAGCCTGGGCAGACGAAACGTCGCCTGCGCCAGCCGCGTTTGACAATAGCTTTTTGCACCGTGGCGGCAACCAGCCCAATGTGGACCTGTCGGTCTTCGCCTTTTCGAACCGGGTTCTGCCGGGCAAGAAGTCAGTGTCGCTGCGGCTGAACAGCCAGTTCGTTGGCGTCAAGGACGTGGATTTCGTTGCCGTCGATGGCAAGGAAGACGCGCAGCCGTGTCTGTCCGTCGCGTTCCTGGAAGACATCGGTCTGAACCTGTTGGCCGCCCCGAAGCTGGCGCAGAACCCCGACTTCGAATGCACCAAGACGCTGGAGCAGATCCCGTCCGCGTCGGTGACGTTTGACGCCGACAAGAACGTGCTGACCCTGTCGATTCCGCAGGCCGCGCTGGTGCGCCAGGCGCGCGGCGTGGTGTCGCCTGATTTGTGGGACGTGGGCGAAACCGCGTTCTGGTCGTCGTATCGCCTGTCGTACAACAACACGCGTTCCACGGGCGACCTGGGCCGCGACAACAGCAATTCCAGTTTCGTCAGCCTGCGCAACGGGCTGAACGTGCAGGCCTGGCGCCTGCGCGCCAATGGCACGTACTACTCCACCAATGGCAATTCCAAATGGGATTGGAGCGACTTCTACGCCGAGCGCGATGTGGCCCCGTGGCGCGGCTGGCTGCGCCTGGGCGATAGCTCGACGTCAGGCAACGTGTTCACGTCGACGCGCTTTCGCGGTGTGCAGCTGCGGTCTGATGAAGGCATGCTGCCGGACAGCATGCGCGGCTACGCGCCCATCGTGCGCGGCGTGGCCCCCAGCAACGCCAAGGTGACGGTGCGCCAAAACGGCCACGTCATCTATTCCACGTTCGTGGCCGCCGGCCCGTTCGTGATCGACGACCTGTATTCGACGCCGGGCGCTGGTGACCTGGAAGTGGAAATCGAGGAATTGGGAGGCCGCACGACGCGCTTCTTCCAGCCGTTCTCGGCGCTGCCCGCGATGATGCGCGAAGGCATCTGGAACTACAACTTTGCGGTGGGCCAGTACCGGCCCACGTATGGCGATGACCGGCCGATGTTGGGCCAGTTCACGCTCGCCTATGGTTTGCCGCTGGGCCTGACGGCCTATGGCGGCTGGACCAGCGCGGCCTACGGCTATCACGCCGGCGCGTTGGGCCTGGCGCTGAACCTGGAGGCGTTGGGCGCCGTGTCGATCGACACCACGAACTCGCGCTCGCGTGACCGCGACGGCAAGACGCTGGTGGGCACGGCGGCGCGTATCCAATACGCCAAGTCCTTCCCGGGCAGCGGCACGGACTTCACGCTGGCCGGCTATCGGTACAACTCCAACGGCTACCGCAGCCTGGAAGACGCCATGCGCGATCGTACCGACCAAGGCCTGTTCAAGGGCTTTGAACGTCAGCACGAGTATCAAATGTCCTTGTCGCAGCGGCTGGGCGACGTGGGTTCGCTGTCGTTCAACTATTACGGCATCGGCTATCGCAACGTGGATCGCAAGGCCCAATACATGCAGATGGGCTTTTCCAGCTCGGTCGGCCGGGTCGGCTATTCGGTGAACGTGGGCATGAACAAAAGCCCCTGG
Source organism: uncultured Achromobacter sp. (assembly GCA_913775005.1). Taxonomy (GTDB): domain Bacteria; phylum Pseudomonadota; class Gammaproteobacteria; order Burkholderiales; family Burkholderiaceae_B; genus Achromobacter. Next base: position 5,678 of record CAJYKY010000255.1, on the reverse strand, counting down.
CAGGATCGCCAGACCACCGTCATGCTGACGCTGAGCCTGCCGCTGGGTGGCACCAACACGGCCAGCTATTCGATGAACCACAGTTCCGGCCAGGGCACGAGCCATGACGTGAACTTGAACGGCGCATTGACGGACGACTACGCGGCCACGTACGCCGTGCAGACGGGCGTGACGACGGGCGGCCAGGACAACGGCGGCCATGCTTATGGCGCGCTGGGTTATGCGTCGTCGGTGGGGCAGGCCAACGTCAGCCATGCGTATTCGCGCAGCAACTCCAACACCAACCTGGACTTCAGCGGGGCGCTGGTGGTGGATCGTAAGGGCGTGCTGTTCGGCCAATCGCTGGGTGAAACCGCGGTGGTCGTGGAAGCGCCGGGCGCGGCCGGGGTGCAGGTGGATTCGTATCCGGGTGTGCGGACGGACAGCTCGGGCCGTGCATTGATTCCGTATGCCAGCCCGTACCGTGAAAACCGTATTTCGCTGACGCCTAACTACGACGACACGACCGCAACGCTGCAAGAGAACGTGCAGACTGTCGTGCCGACGCGCGGCGCCATCGTGGTGGCGCGCTTCGATACCGAACTGGGCCGCACGCTGCTGGCGACGCTGCGCGGGTCGGATGGCGTGGAAGTGCCGTTTGGCGCGGCTATCTACAACCCTGATGGCGAGCAGTTGGGTGTGGTGGGCCCGGTGGGGCGTGCCTGGCTGACCGGTCTGCAAGGCAAGAACCACTTCATCGTGAAATGGGGCGCCCAGCAGGAACGGCAGTGCGCCTTCGAAATTGATGTCTCGTCGGACAGCATGCAAAGCGACGAGACGAACAAGGAATTGACATGCGCCTGATTGGATTGACACTGGCTCTGGCAGCCTGCGCGTGCGGCACGGGTAAAACCGTCTACGCGGGTCCGCTGGACACGCGTGCGGTGTCGTGCACCGTGAACGGCGGCGGGACGACGAACAAGGGAAACCGGTATTCGGCTTACGTCGCCGCCAACAACAACTACACGGTGTCGCCGATGCGCGCCTCGCAACCCATGCCCAGCCCGGCCTCGGTCGGCACGGTGCTGTTCTCGACCAACGAGATCACGCTGAGGACGTTTGAGGGCGAATCGCAGGGGACGGTGGCCCCACTGTACAACTGCCCGTCGGGCACCATGGAGTATTTCCGGGGCGTTGGCACCTACGATTCGGCCTCGCGCAGCTATCCGACCGGTTTGCAGGGTATCGGCTACCGCGTCTATTACTACCTGGGTAATGGCGAGGAGCTGGCGGCGCCGCAGCAGTTCCCGAACACCTTTGCGACCGGCGCGCTGGTATTCCCGTTTTCGTCCAGCGAACGCGGTGTGTACCGGACGCGGATCGACTTTGTGGCGACGGGCGCCCCGATCAAGCCGGGGGTCATTTCGGCGGGCAACGTCTATGGCTATTCGTCGGTGGACGCCAACGTCAACGTGCCGAGTCTTTACCGCGTGGGGCTAGCCAGCAGCATCACCGTCAACGCGCCGACCTGCGAAGTGAAGAATCCGGGCAATCTGACGATGACGCTGCCTGACGCCACCGTCACCGATATGAACAGCGGCGCGGCCGAAAACCGCTTTTACACCACCGAGTTGCAGGTCGGTTGCGGCATGAGCAGCCAGACGTCACCCACGGTCAGGTTGTCCACAATCTACCCGGTGGGCGGCAACTTCCCCGGCGTGGTGAAAAATCAAACGGCGGGCGGGGCGCAGGGCGTGGGAGTGAAGCTATGGTTGTTCAACCCGCAATCTGGTAACTACGATGTCGCGCAGTTCGACAATACGTTGACGAATCGCGGTACGCTGCTGAGCAGTTCGCCGACGTCGCTGTGGTCATACAAGGTCGGGGCAGCGTATTTGCGAACGGGTGGCACGGTGACGGCAGGCGAGGTCAAAGCGACCGCGACCCTGACCTTTACCTACAGTTGATGTGACCAGACGCGCGGCAACGCGCGTCATCCTTTCCAAAACCACTGGTGCGATCATGCAAGCCTATTCTGATATTCCCCCGTTGCCCGACGATGCCGAGTTGCGCGACAAGCTCGCGACGATCATCTCGACGATCGGGCGATGCGATCGGCAGGCCTTGCTGGACGGCCAGTCGTTCGCCACGGTGATGAGCGATTTCGATTCGATTCTGGTGCTGGAAATCCTGCTGGAAATCGAAACGGAGTTTCACATCACCACCGACGATATGTTGCCGACCGATGGCGCGTATCAACCGCAGGAAATCACCAACGCATTCCCGCAGGATTTGACGGCGTTGATGGCTTACATGCGCGCCGTGGTTGTGCGGGTGGCGGCCGAGCGCGAGGCGAAGAAGCAGGCGCAGGCTGAAGCGGCGGCGGCTGCCCTTGCCGCTGCGCCGGCAGCTCCTGCTGCTCCCGCAGCCCCCGCAGCCCCCGCCACGCCCGCGTCCCCGGCTACCGCTCCGGCAGCCCCAGCGGCTGCTCCCGCTGCCCCGCCTCCCGCTGACAAGGGATCTGACCATGCAACGTAGAAGAGTCTTCATCACCGCCGTCGGCATGGCGACGCCGCTGGGCAATTCGGCCGCCAAGACCATCGACGCGCTGATGGCCGGCCAGTGCGGCGTGGGCCAGCACCCCGACACGCGGATCGACAAGCAGGTCGGCTTCATCCGCGAAGCGCTTGAGGTGGATGCATCGCCCAGCCAGCTGCGGTCGATGGACCGCGTGGCGCTGGTGGCGCAATACGCAGCGGACGAGGCCCTGGCCGCCGCGGCGCTCAGCGCCGAACAGAAAAAGCAATGCGGCGTCTTCGTCGGCACCGGCATCGGGGGCGTGTCGTCCTTGTCGGAAGCGATCGAGATCCACCACGGTCTTTCGCCGCGCCGCACGTTCCTGGTCGTGCCGTCGGTGATGCCCAACGCCGCTACTGCGCAGATCGCGCAAACGCTCAAGACCACGGCCGAAGCCCAGACGTACACCACTGCCTGCTCGGCCGGCGCCGTCGCCATCGGCGAAGCGTTTCGGCGTATTCGCGATGGCTACCTGGACGTGGCCATTGCGGGCGGCACGGAATCCATGTTGACGGAAACCATCGTCACCGCCTGGAAGCAGCTGCATGTGCTGTGCGCCGACCTGTCCGCCGACGGCGCCACCGGCGGCTGCCGCCCGTTCAGCGCGCGCCGCACCGGCTTTGCGCTGGCCGAAGGCGCGGCGATGCTGGTGCTGGAATCCGAGGAGCATGCACGCGCCCGCAACGCCGTCGTCATTACCGAACTGGCGGGCTACGGCGTCAGCAACGATGGCACGCACCCGCTGCGCCCCGACGACGAAGGCCAGGCGCTGGCCATGTCGCGCTGCCTGGCAGACGCTGGCCTCGCGCCCGCCGATATCGGCTACATCAACGCGCACGGCACCGGCACCTACGTCGGCGACCGCATCGAAACCTCGGCCATCAAGCGCGTGCTGGGCGCGCACGCCTATGACGTGCCGGTCAGCAGCATCAAGGGCGCGTTGGGTCACACCATTGGCGCGGCGGGCGCCATCGAGGCCGCCGTGACCGCGCTGTCGCTCCAGCAAGCCCAGGTGCCGCCCACGATTTTCTTCGAAACCGGCGACGAACAATGCGATCTGGACTACGTGCCGGGCGCCGCGCGGCCGATGCCGGCCTTGCGCGCGGCGCTGAGCAATTCCTTTGGCATGGGCGGCAATAACGCCGTACTGGCGTTCAAAAAGGCAGACTGACCGCAAGGAACTTGATCAATCCCATATGGCGCGGCAGCCGCTTCGGTCGGGTCCGATTGCTGCCGCGCTGGAACCTGGATAGCCTCACTCTGAATCCTTAGGCAGAACGTAAAGGAAACAGATGAGACACCTTTCGCTAATCCCGTTTGTCAGGCGCGAGCACGTCCGCGTGGTCCTGGCCGATGGGCATCCCATATGCGTCAAGGGCGTGCAGATCGAGATATCGGCGGCGGATATTGCGCGCGTCGTGGCCTGCGCCTACAACTCCACCGAGCTGTTCGACATCCTGGACACCCACGAGTGCGACGTGCTGATCAGCGACTACGTCATGTCAGGCGCCGACTTCGGCGACGGCCTGAACATGTTTGCGCGGATCCAGCAGCGGTATCCGGATTTGAAGCTGGTGGTGCTGACGTCGATCAACCATCGCGATGTGCTGCAAGCGCTGGAGGAATCCGGGGTGCGGGCCATCGTCAGCAAGGGCGATCTGCCCGAGCATCTGCGCCGGGCGGTGTACGCGGCCTGCTGCGGCGAACCCTATCGATCCCCGCTGATCCACGCGGCGTTGAGCGAGAGCGGCGTGGCGTCCTCATCCCACAGCACCGATTTTCTGACCCGATGCGAGGTGGAAGTGGTTCGGCTGTTCCTGTCCGGCTTCTCGCTCGGCGAAATCGCCGAGAAATTCAGCCGCAGCAAGCAGACGGTCAGTGCGCAAAAGCGCGCCGCCATGCGCAAGCTGGACGTCCATAACGACATTGACCTGGTGCGCTACGGCGTGCAGAGCGGGCTGGCGGCCTGACGTCAGCGCTCAGCGCGGGGCGCGCACGCCTGATGTTGCAGAACAACAATTGGGATTGCGCGCCCCGAGGCGCGGCGGTAAGGTCGCAACCTGGCATACCTTCGTATATTCCGCGCGCAGGGGTAATCGGTTGGGCACATTTACCGTGGTGGTGGCGATGCTGGTCGCCGTCTTGCTCAGCGGCGTCATCGTCCGGCTGATCCCCCTTGCCATCCCGCTGCCGTTCGTGCAGATCGCGCTAGGCTTTGTGATCGCCGCCGTGTTTCAACGGGGCGTGCTGATCGAGCCGGATATCTTCTTCCTGTTGTTTCTACCGCCGCTGCTGTTCCTGGACGGCTGGCGCGTCTCTAAATTGGCGGTGCTGCGCGAGGCGTCGTCGATCTTGCAACTGGCGTTCGGCCTGGTGTTCCTGACGGTGATCGGCGTGGGTTACCTGATCCACTGGATGATTCCTGCCGTGCCGCTGCCGGTGGCCTTTGCCATCGCGGCCATTGTGTCGCCCACGGATCCGGTGGCCGTTGAAGCCATCTCGCGGCGGGTGCACATTCCCCGCCGCATGAAAGCCATTCTGGAAGGCGAGGCGCTGTTCAACGACGCCAGCGGTCTGGTCGCCTTCCGCTTTGCCGTAGCGGCGGCCGCCACGGGCACGTTTTCCTTGTCGCAAGCGACGCTGTCGTTCGTGTGGGTGTCCGTTGCCGGCCTGTCGATCGGCGCGGGGCTGACGTGGCTGATCATGCAGGTCCGCACGCTGTTCACCCGCAAAGTGGGCGAGGAGCCGGGCGCTGAAGTGCTGCTGAGCCTGTTGACGCCGTTCTTCGTGTACTTCGTGGCCGAACACGCCAATGCCTCCGGCATTCTGGCCGCCGTGGCGGCGGGCGTCATGATGAGTTATTCCGAGCTGTCCGGCCGCGCGCTGGCCGCAACGCGCGTCGAACGCCGCGCGGTCTGGGACATGGTGCAGTTCACGTTGAACGGCATGATCTTTGTGTTGCTGGGCGAACAGTTCCCGACCATTCTGGCGGGGCTGTCACGTGCGGCGGGTGAGGCGGGCGGGCAGTCGCTGTGGTGGCTGCCGGTGTATGGGTTGGTGGTGTGTCTGGGGCTGATCCTGTGCCGGCTGCTGTGGGTGACGGTGTCGCTCAAGCTCAGCGC
>CAJYKY010000254.1 GCA_913775005.1 uncultured Achromobacter sp. | reverse complement strand
GCATCGGCATCGGGTCATCGCCACGGCCGCCTGGAAGAAGAGTCCTACCCGATCCGCGTGTTCGGCACCGAGGTGGACGGCCATCGCCTGAGCGCCATTCAGCTTTCCACCGCCGCCGGCATTTGCGCCGCGCTGGATCTGGTGGCGCAAGGCGCGCTGCCGCAGCGCGGCTTCGTGGGGCAGGAAGCAATCGGGCTGGACGCGCTACTGGACAATCGTTTCGGCCGTGTCTACGCCGGCAAACCGCTGAACCTGGCCCACTGCGCAACGGCCGACCGATAATTCTCAGCCAGCAAAGACCCGGCCTTCGCGCGACGTTACGTCCAGCCTTCCAGGCGCAGCGTCGCGCGCACCAGCCGCTGTTCTTCCTGTTCGATGTCCGCCAGGCTCTGGCGCACGCTGTCCACATGGTCCGCCGCCGCCTTGCGTGCCACATCCGGCTGGCGCCCGGTCACCGCGTTGAACAGGCGCGTGTGCTGCCGATCGATCTGACGCTTTTCCGGTTCACGGTGGTACAGATTGTTGACACAGGCGAACACCGACCCCAGCAGCAGATCCGTCAACGATTGCAGCGTGTGCACCAATACCGGGTTGTGCGACGCCTCGCAGATCGCCAGATGAAACGCATGATCCAGATGGGCATGCGTGGCGGTGTCGGTCTCTTTACCTTGCGCCGCCACCATCTCGTCATACCGGCGGCGGATCATGATGAAATCGGCCTCGGTGCCGCGGATAGCCGCCAATCTGGCCGACTCGGCCTCCAGTAACGAGCGCACTTCCAGCAAGTCATACAGCGTGCGCGGCTGCGAATTGAACAGGTGCATCAAGGGCCCGGCGTCCACCTTCGAGATGTGCGCGACGAACGACCCCTTGCCTTGCGAGGTATGAATGATCTCGCGTGCGCGCAGCAGCTTCAGCCCTTCGCGTAGCGCTGTACGCGACACGCCCAGCTTTTCGGTCAGCCGGCGCTCCGACGGCAGCGCCTGCCCTGCCTTGAGCACGCCGTCCAGGATCAAGCGTTCGATCCGCTCGGCGACTTCATCAGCCACCTGACGGGGCTTTTCTTCTGTTTCTGCGTACATGCATTCTCCGCACCAGTGGTATGACCAAGCGCGGCCTGAGTTTTGCCTGAGCTTTTACGCCACCTTAAGTGGTTGATATCAAAACATAAAAAATGCCGCCCCGTGTAGCGGCCGGAAAATAAACTGGTATGACCAGCGGCTTTTGATATGGACATCGCTGCAAGCGCGAACGATGATGTCACGACAGATTCGCCCGGCGCAGCCGCGTCGGCCAGCCCTTCTTACCGCTAGAGAACCGCATGACTCAACGCATCCAGCACCACGGCCTGCAAGTGGCGGCCAATCTCAACCAATTTATCGAACAGGAAGCCCTGCCCGGCACCGGCCTGGATGCAGACGGTTTCTGGCAAGGGTTTGCGGCCCTGGTACATGATCTGGCCCCCAAGAATCGCGCACTGCTGGCCGAACGAGATCGCCTGCAAGCCGAACTGGATGGCTGGCACCGCGCCAACCCCGGCCCCATCACCGACCCGGCCGCCTACCGCAAATTTCTGGAAAGCATCGGCTATCTGCTGCCGCAGCCGGCCAGCGTGCAGGCCAGCACCGACAACGTCGATACGGAAATCTCACAGCAGGCCGGCCCGCAACTCGTCGTGCCGATGTCGAACCCGCGCTACGCGCTGAACGCCGCCAACGCGCGCTGGGGCAGCCTGTATGACGCGCTGTATGGCACCGACGCCATTCCCGCCACACCCGGCGACACGGGCAAAGGCTACAACCCGGAACGCGGCGCCGCCGTCATTGCGCGCGCCCGCAGTTTCCTGGACACCGCCGCCCCGCTGGCCAACGGCTCGCACACGGATGCCAAGGGCTACACCGTTGAAGGCGACCAGTTGCGCGTTGCCATGGCCAACGGCGTTACCGGCTTGAAGTTCGGTTCGCAGTTCGCCGGCTACCAGGGCGATGCCTCCGCCCCCACGGCCATCCTGCTCAAGAACAACGGCCTGCACTTTGAAATCCAGATCGACCGCAGCCACACCATCGGCAGCACCGACGCCGCCGGCGTCAAGGACGTGCTGGTCGAAGCCGCGCTCACCACCATCATGGATTGCGAAGACTCGGTTGCCGCCGTCGACGCCGACGACAAGGTCCACATCTACCGCAACTGGCTCGGGCTGATGAAGGGCGACCTGACCGAAGCCGTTACCAAGGGCGGCAAGACGTTCACGCGCAAGCTCAACGCCGATCGCGCCTACACTCGCCCTGACGGCAGCGGCATGACGCTGCATGGCCGCTCGCTGATGTTCGTGCGCAACGTCGGCCACCTGATGACCAACCCGGCCATCCTGGATCGCGATGGCCAGGAAATTCCCGAAGGCATCCTGGACGCCGTCGTCACCAGCCTGGCTGCGCTGCAAGACCGCAAGAACAAGCTGAACTCGCGCACGGGTTCGGTCTACATCGTGAAGCCGAAGATGCACGGCCCCGCTGAAGCCGCCTTCGCCAGCGAACTGTTCGACCGCGTCGAAGACCTGATCAAGGTGCCGCGCAACACGCTCAAGATGGGCATCATGGACGAAGAGCGCCGCACCAGCATCAACCTGAAAGCGTGCATTGGCGCCGCCGCCTCGCGCGTTGCGTTCATCAACACGGGCTTTCTGGACCGCACTGGCGACGAAATGCATTCCAGCATGGAAGCCGGCCCGATGCTGCGTAAGGGCGACATGAAGTCCACCGCGTGGATCACCGCGTACGAACGCAATAACGTGCTGGTCGGCCTGGACACCGGGCTGCGCGGCCGCGCTCAGATCGGCAAGGGCATGTGGGCCATGCCGGACCTGATGGCCGCCATGCTGGAACAGAAGATCGCGCATCCGAAGGCCGGCGCCAATACCGCCTGGGTGCCGTCCCCCACCGCCGCCACGCTGCACGCGCTGCACTATCACCAGGTCGACGTGCAGGCCGTGCAAAAGGAACTGGAACGCACCAAGCTGGACAGCGTGCGCGACGATCTGCTGGGCGGTCTGTTGACGGTGCCGGTGGGCGACCCGTCGAAGTGGTCGGCCGCAGACATCCAGCAAGAGCTCGACAACAACGTGCAAGGCATCCTGGGTTATGTGGTGCGCTGGGTGGATCAAGGCGTGGGTTGCTCGAAGGTGCCGGACATCCACAACGTCGGCCTGATGGAAGACCGTGCCACGCTGCGCATTTCCAGCCAGCACATTGCCAATTGGCTGCGCCATGGCGTGACCAACAAAGACCAGGTGATGGAAACCTTCCAGCGCATGGCCAAAGTGGTTGACGGCCAGAACGCGGGCGACCCGCTGTATCAGCCCATGGCGGGCAACTTCGATACGTCGCTGGCATTCAAGGCCGCATGCGCCCTGGTGTTCGAAGGCCTGACGCAACCCAACGGCTACACGGAACCGCTGCTTCACAAATACCGCCTGGAATTCAAGGCGCAATAAAAGTTGAAACAGCGAAGGGGAATTTAGCACGACCGTGCTAAATTCCCCTTCATGACTGCCAAAACCGAAAAAAGCGAGCTGACTTTCGCGGCCATCGTGGACGCGGCCGTGGATATGGCTGCGGCCCAAGGCATGGAAAGCCTGTCGCTTGGCCAGGTGGCCAAACAATTGGGCATCAGCAAAAGCGGCGTGTTTTCACGCGTCGGCTCGCTGGAAGCCTTGCAACAGGCGGTGCTGGACGAATACGACCGCCGCTTTCTTGCCGCCGTCTTCACCCCCGCCATGGCGTACCCACGCGGCCTGCCCCGCTTGAACGCGTTGGTGTCCTTATGGGTGGAACGGGCCAGCAACGTCGAATTGATGACGGGCTGCATTTACGTAGCAGGCGCATTCGAATACGACGACGTGGAATCACCGCTGCGGGATGTGCTGGAAAGCAATTTGCGGCGGTGGCGCGCCGCCATGGTGCGCACCGTGACGCAGGCGCTGGAAGCCGGGCACTTGCGGCCCGACACAGATCCCGAACAGCTGGTGTTCGAAGTCTATAGCCTGATGATCGGCCTGATGCACGACGCCCGCTTCCTGCGCGATCCGAAAGCCGCCACACGCGTGCGGGCGGCCTATGACCGGCTCATCTCCACCTACCGCAGCTTCACCTACCTGGAATAACGCAGACCTTCACGCCGGCACATGCCGGCATTTCTTGGAACTAATTTCGCACGGTCGTGCGAATTCGTATTCGGAGCTTGCCATGTGGATAGTGATCGCCGCCCTTGCCGCCGCCGCTGCGGCCTACCTGTTGCGGCAATGGCGCGCGCTGCTCGCGCAGTTGCCCGACCGCGCAGAACATCTGGTGTTGTTCTAGCGGATCTGCGGTTCTAGTGAACTTGCCCCAAGCCGGTCTATATTCCGGCATGGTCACCTTGAATACCGCCATGCCGCGCTCCGTCCACCTTCTGATCGTCGATCCGCAGAACGACTTCTGCGACCTGCCCGCCTCGCATCTGCCCACGGATCCGCTGACGGGCAGCGCCGTCGCGCCGGCCTTGCCGGTGCCGGGTGCGCATGCCGACATGCAGCGCTTGGCCGGCTTCATCGATGCCACTGCGCCCGCGTTGACGTCGATCACCATCACGCTGGATTCGCACCATCGCATAGACGTGGCGCATCCCACCTTCTGGCGTACGGGCGACGGCCAGCCGGTGCCACCTTTCACCACGATCAATGCGGCGCAGGTACGCAGCGGCGAATTCCATCCGCGCCACATCGACGACCTGCCGCGCACGTTGAGCTATCTGGATGAATTAGAGGCCCGCGGCCGGTACACGCTGATGGTGTGGCCGGTGCATTGCGAGATCGGCACCTGGGGCCACAACGTGCATGCCGATGTGCGTGCGGCGTATGGGCGGTGGGAAGAAGCAGCGCAATTCATCGTGCGCAAAGTGCCCAAGGGGACGAACCCGTGGACAGAACACTACAGCGCGCTGATGGCCGAAGTGCCCGACGCCGACGATCCGCGCAGCCAGCTGAACCGCAGCCTGCTGGGTTCGCTGGATCGTTCTGACCTGATCATCATCGGCGGAGAAGCCGGCAGCCATTGCGTGCGCGCCACGGTGGAACATCTGGCTGAACATCTGCCGGGCGGCAATCTGTCGCGCATTGTGCTGCTGACCGATTGCATGAGCCCCGTGGCGGGATTTGAAGAGGCGCAGACTGCGTTTTTGCAGCGCATGCGCGATCTGGGTGTGCAGCAGCGCACCAGCGCTGACATGGCGCGAGCGCTGCAAGTCTGACGCGGTTTATTTATCGCATTCCACGTACAAGGCGCGGATGGCCTCGCACAACGCGGGCGGCTGCTGAAACAGGCGCGCCACCAGCAAGCATCCTTGCACCGTGGCGAACACGGCGCGGCCAGCAGCTTCGGCCGAGCCAGAAAACTTCAAGGTGCCCTGCTCGGCGCCTTCGGCCAGCACGCGGGCAAGCCATGCTTCGTGCGCGCGGAAAAATCCTTGCAAAGCGCCGCGTACGCGATCGGACAAGCTCATCATGTCGGCGGCCAGCATGCCGCCCAAACAGAGTTCGCCTTCGCCGCATGCGCGCGATTCCATCATCGACAAATACTGCTCAAGCTGCGCTTGAGCGGGCTGTGCGGTGTCGATAGCGCGGACCATACCCAGCGCGCGTGCGCTGTACGCTTCCACGGCTTCGTAGAGCAGGTCGTCTTTGCCTGGAAAGTAATAGTGAATGCTGGACGTCTTCACGCCCACATGCTCCGCCAGATCGCGGTAGCTGAAACCGTTGCATCCGCGCGTGCGAATGAGCTTCTCGGCGTGCGCCAGCAGCAGGTCTCGGGTGGTGTTGGGGGTCGGGGTGTCCATGGCTGAATATTACCTACTAATAGGTCGGAGCGTCATCGGTGGCTGCCCTGATCGATCTAGGAAATCGATGCCAGGAACCGTTCGTCTGGAACGCCCGTGCGAACCCCGGCCGGGAAATTTCCCGCCCCCCGGGGTCCGCATGCGCCGGCATTCTGCTTAGCCTTGCACGGGCGGGTAGGCCAGTTCGCTGCTGTCGGTCAGGCCTTGAGCGCGAGCGGCGGCCAATTCTTGTTGCACCTGGGCGCGGGTCTTGTCTGCACCAACGGTGGCGAACGCGGTGGCGGCGTAGCCTTCTTCACCCGACACCAGTTCACCATTGGCGCGGGCGGCGGCCAGTTCTTGCTGCACTTGGGCGCGGGTGACCGAGCTTTGGGTGTTCAGCGCGGGCGGGTAGTCCAGTTCGCCAGCTTGGGCGGCACCAATGAACGAGGCGGACAGGATCAGGGCGGATACGAGGGTTTTCATGGTTGATCTCCAATTAGGATCGGTACGGCGTTGTTTGGATATTGCGAGTTAGGTTTACTGCGCTATCTATGACTAGATAGGTAAGACGTCGAAAAAAATCAGCCTTGAACGGGCGGGTAGTCGAGTTCACCGCTTTCGGTCAGGCCTTGGGCACGGGCGGCGGCCAGTTCTTGCTTCACTTGAGCGCGGGTCTTGTCATTGCCGACCGAAGCGAAAGCGGTAGCGGCGTAACCTTCTTCACCCGACACCAGTTCACCATTGGCGCGGGCAGCGGCTAGCTCTTGCTGCACTTGGGCGCGGGTGACGGTGCTTTGCGTGTTCAGCGCGGGCGGGTAGTCCAGTTCGCCCGCTTGGGCGGCGCCGATGAACGAGGCGGACAGGATCAGGGCGGATACGAGGGT
>CAJYKY010000253.1 GCA_913775005.1 uncultured Achromobacter sp. | reverse complement strand
GCGTGGCTGCCGGGTTGGCTGGACTGGTATGTGGTGGCCGCGCTGCCGCTGGCGTTCGTGGTGACGGCGCTGGTGGGTATGGCGCTTGAGCGCACCGTGATCCGCTGGTTGTACGGCCGGCCATTGGAAACGCTGCTGGCCACATGGGGCATCAGCCTGATCCTGATGCAAGGCGTGCGCACGGTGTTCGGCGCGCAGAACGTGGAAGTGGGCAACCCCAGCTGGATGTCGGGCGGCTTTACGGTGCTGGGCGGGCTGGTGCTCAGCTACAACCGGCTCGTCATCATCGGCTTCGCGTTCTTTGTGGTGTTCCTGGTGTGGGGCTTGCTGAATCACACGCGACTGGGCCTGTTCGTGCGCGCCATCACGCAGAACCGGCGCATGGCCGACTGCGTGGGCGTGCCGACGGGGCGCGTGGACATGCTGGCGTTCGGGCTGGGTTCGGGCATTGCCGGGCTGGCGGGCGTGGCGCTGTCGCAACTGGGCAACGTGGGGCCGGATCTGGGCCGCGGCTACATCGTCGATTCCTTCATGGTGGTGGTGCTGGGCGGTGTCGGGCAGCTGGCCGGCACCGTGATCGCGGCGCTGGGACTGGGCGGCGTGAACAAATTCCTGGAGCCCTACGCGGGCGCCGTCATGGCCAAGATCACCATCCTGGTGCTCATCGTGCTGTTTGTCCAAAAGCGGCCGCAAGGCCTGTTCGCCCCTCGCGGCCGGAGCGTTGAATGAAACAGACCGCGCTGACCGATCTGAACCTGCTTGCCCGCCGCCCGCTGTTTTCGGGCCGCGTGTGGACGGCGCTGGCGATAGCCGTAGCGCTGCTGGCCTTGCTGCCGCTGATGAACCTGGTGTTTCCGCCCGGCCACGCGCTGCATGTGTCGGCCTATGCCGTGGCGCTGCTGGGCAAGTTCATGTGCTACGCGATGGCCGCGCTGGCGCTGGACCTGGTGTGGGGGTATGCCGGCATCCTGTCGCTGGGCCATGGCCTGTTCTTTGCGCTGGGCGGCTATGCGCATGGCATGTACTTGATGCGCGCCATTGGCCGCGACGGCGTCTACCAAAGCCATCTGCCCGACTTCATGGTGTTCCTGGACTGGAAGACCTACCCCTGGTACTGGTCCTTCACCGAGCACTTCTGGTACGCCATGTTGCTGGTGGTGCTGGTGCCGGGCGTGCTGGCGTTTGTGTTCGGCTATTTCGCGTTCCGCTCGCGCATCAAGGGCGTGTACTTTTCGATCATCACGCAGGCGCTGACGTTTGCCGCGATGCTGCTGTTCTTTCGCAACGACACGGGCTTTGGCGGCAACAACGGCTTCACCGATTTCAAGCGCATCCTGGGCTTTGACATCACCGCGCCTGGCACGCGCGCCACGCTGTACTGGATCACGCTGGCGGCCTTGGCCGGTGCGCTGATCGTGGCGCGCATGGTCACGCAGTCCAAGCTGGGCCGCGTGCTGACGGCGGTGCGCGATGCTGAAAGCCGCGTGCGCTTCATCGGCTACGACCCGCTGGGGTTCAAGCTCTTTGTGTGGACGCTGTCGGCGGTGCTGTGCGGCATTGCAGGCGCGCTCTACGTGCCGCAAGTGGGCATCATCAACCCCAGCGAAATGTCTACCGAGACCTCGATTGAAATGGTGATCTGGGTGGCGACGGGCGGGCGCGGCACGCTGATCGGGCCCATCATCGGCGCGGGCGCGGTCAATGGCTTGAAGACTTGGTTCACCAGCGTGCTGCCCGAGTACTGGTTGTATGCGCTGGGCCTGATCTTCGTGCTGGTGACGCTGTTCCTGCCCACGGGCATCGTGGGCCTGGCCCGCCGTATCGCGGCACGCTTCGCGGAGAAAAAGGCATGACCAGCACGCACACCGAATCGGCCATGCTGGATGGCGGCCCCAGCGGCGAAGCCGGGTATGGCCGTGTCAGCCCCAAGGGCCTGGACACAAGCCACGGCGCCATCCTGTATCTGGAAGGCATTACCGTCAGCTTTGACGGCTTCAAGGCGCTGAACAACCTGACGCTGGACATCGGCGTGGGCGAACTGCGCTGCATCATCGGCCCCAACGGCGCGGGCAAGACGACGATGATGGACGTCATCACCGGCAAGACGCGGCCCACGGCTGGCACGGCCTACTTCGGCCAGAGCATCGACCTCACCACCTTGAACGAAGCGCAGATTGCGCATGCCGGCATCGGCCGTAAATTCCAACGCCCAACCGTCTTCGAGCAACACACCGTGTTCGAAAACCTGGAGCCGGCGATGAAGACCGACAAGCGCGTGCGCCCCACGCTGTTTTCGCGGCTGACGGGCGAACAGGCCGACAAGATCGGCGAAACGCTGGACCTGATCCGGCTGCGCCCCGAAGTGTGGCGTCCGGCCGGGCTGCAGTCGCACGGGCAAAAGCAGTGGCTGGAAATCGGCATGCTGCTGATGCAGGAGCCGCAGCTGTTGCTGCTGGACGAACCCGTGGCCGGCATGACCGACGCCGAAACGGAACGCACGGGCGAACTGCTCAACGAACTGCGCGGGCGCCATTCGCTGATGGTGGTGGAACACGATATGGATTTCGTGAACCAGATCGCGGGCGATGGCAAGGTGACAGTGCTGCACGAAGGCTCGGTGCTGGCCGAAGGGCCGATGAGCAAGGTGCAGGCCGACCCGCGCGTGATCGAAGTCTATCTGGGGCGCTGAGATGCTGGACGTCAACACCATCAACCAATACTACGGCGGCAGCCACACACTGCGCGGCGTGTCGCTATCGGTGCGCCAAGGGGAATGCCTGGCGCTGCTGGGCCGCAACGGCGTGGGCAAGACCACGCTGCTCAAGTGCCTGATGGGCGTGCTGCCCGTGGCCAGCGGCGGCGTCACGTTCAACGGCGCCGACATCACGCGGCTGGCGCCGCATCAGCGCGCGGCGCGCGGCATGGCCTATGTACCGCAAGGGCGCGACATCTTCGCCCGGCTGACCGTGGAAGAGAACATCCTGATGGGCATGGCCACGCAACCGGCCGCGCGCGCACGCCGCATCAAGGGCGAAGTCTTTGAATTGTTTCCGGTGCTGAAAAGCATGCTGTCGCGCCGGGGCGGTGACCTGTCGGGCGGGCAGCAACAACAGTTGGCGATTGCGCGCGCGCTGGTGGCCGAGCCCAAGCTCATCATCCTGGACGAGCCCACCGAAGGCATCCAGCCGTCCATCATCAAGGACATTGCGCGCGTGATTCACATGCTGCGCCAGCGCGGCGACATCGCTATTTTGCTGTGCGAACAGTACTTTGATTTTGCGCGGGAGCTGGCGGATCAGTTTGTGGTGCTGTCGCGAGGCGAGGTAGTGGCCCGCGGCGGCCGGGCCGATATTGATGGCGAGGATGTGAGGCGGCATCTGTCGGTGTGAAGCTTTGGAGTGATTCGGCGGTGTCGCACCGAGAGCGGCTTGAACCTTTCTTGATATCGCAAGCGCAATCGGAATCTGCTCCGATATAATCCGCCACCATGTGCTTCGCTACGTTCCTGACCCGCCCCACGCTGTGGATCGCGCTTGCCGCGATCCTGTGGGCGTCGTTGGTGCCGTCGATTGCACAAGCCTTGAGCCTGTCGCCCGACAGCCACCATGTGCACCGCATCATGGTCAGCGTTGACGTCTGCGAAGGTGGCGAAGGCGCTGCCGGGCAAGACGCCGCGCGGGACAGGATGCTGGACGTGCAGCTGGACATCCCGCAAGCCGGACACGACGGCCACGGCCCCGCCGCCGATATCGGCGGTGACGCCCATGCCGCCGCCGGCCATGGCGACGGCCATTACTGCCCGCTCTGCCGCAACCCGCACGCTGACGTGGGCATTCTGCCCGTCACCGTACCCGTGGTGCCCGCGCCTGTTGGCCGCGCCATCACGTACCCGCCGCTGTACTTCCTGGCGGGTGCTTCCCTTCATGCCTGGAGCGCGGTCCAGCCGCGCGCGCCGCCCGCGAACTGATCCCTTGCGCTGGGCCGTCTGACGACGGCTTGCGCGCCTGTTCGCTTCTGCCCTTCCCTCGTCTTCCTTCGCGCTTGTTAAGCGCTCGGAGCGCGTGGGCGTATCCAGATTCTTGCGATTCGACCGTCTGCCACCCGCCGTGCGCCCCGCGCCGGCGGCGCACGGACGCCGCATCGCTGCGCCGGCCTGCCGGCTTCAGCCATGAAACACACTGCCCTCTACTCTCTGCTGCTGGCCGCGCTGGCCGGCGGCTCTGCACAAGCCCTGACCGTTGACCCAGCCGTTCAGACGCTGGCTCCCACCACCGTCTATGGCGCCAGCCATGCCGAACCCGCCCCCAACGGCCCCGTCAACCTGGATGCCACCGACAGCACCGGCAGCCGCCTGGGCCTGACCCTGCGCGAAACGCCCGCCAGCGTCACCGTGATCTCGCGCGAGCAGATCGACGCGCGCGGTTCGCTCACCACGCAGGACATCGCACGCGGCATCCCCGGCGTGGACAACGCCTCGCCGCCGGGCAATGCCGGCGCGGTGAGCTACCGGGGCTTTTCCGGCGGACAGGTCTCGCAGCTGTTCAACGGCATCTCCGTTCAGTACGACGCCATCGCCGGGCGCCCGGTAGACAGCTGGATCTATGACCGCGTGGAAGCCATCGGCGGCCCCGCCACCTTTCTGTTCGGCGCAGGCGCCGTGGGCGGTGCGATCAACTACGTCACCAAGCTGCCGCAGCGCGACACCTTCTACGAAGGCCAATTCCGCTTAGGCTCGTTCAACAGCCAGCAGTATTCCGTGGGCCTGAACCAGCAGCTGACGGGCGATGCCGGCGGACAGGGGCAGTACCTGCGCATCGACGCCAACACCGGTTCCAGCCATGGCTGGGTCGATGGCAATCACTCGCGCGCCACGCAGGTGGCGGCGTCCTTGCTGTCGGACCTGGGCAGTGACGTGACGCAGACCTTCGCCTTTGAATTCCAGCGCGAACAAGTCGACCGGCCTTACTGGGGCACGCCGCTGATGACGAACGCCGCGGGCGTCGTGCAAGGCGAAGGCCACATCATGGATGGCACGCGTTTCAAGAACTACAACGTCAACGATGGGCTGTACCAGCAGTCGGTGCTGTGGGCGCGGTCGCTGACGCAATGGCGGCCCAGCGCCAGCACGTCGTTTCAGAACACGCTGTACTACTACCACGCCGAACGCGACTTCCGTAATCTGGAAAGCTATCGCTTCAATGCCGGCAACAGCCTGGTGTTGCGGTCGGGCGCGCTGTTGCAACGCCACGAGCAAAGCCTGATCGGCAACCGCGTTGAAGGCCTGGTGCGTTCGACGCTGGCTGGCCTGCCCAGCGACTGGTCGTTCGGTGCCGATGTCAGCGTCAACCGGGTGACCCGCTATCCGACCAGCCTGCCCGGCCAGGTGGACGCGGTGGATCCGTATGACTTTTCCGCAGGCGACTTCTACGACATCCCCGGCATGACGCGCGGCCACAAGGCCGACCGCGACAACCGCATCCGCACGGTGGCGTTGACGATGGAAAATCGCACCGAGGTGCTGCCCGGCGTGGCCATCGTGTCGGCGCTGCGCAAGGACTTCATCGACGTGGACCTGACCAACCGCCGCGCCGTGACGGCGGCGGCGCCCGCCAGCGCGTCGCGCAGCTACTCGCCGCTGACCGGACGGTTGGGCGTGAACTGGCAGCTGAGCCCGGAGGCATCGCTGTATGCGCAGTACGCCACGGCGGCGGATCCCCCGTCCGGTCTGTTGGCCACCGCGTCGTTTGCCGATGTGCTGAACAACGACAAGCTCACGACCGGCACGCAGGCCGAGATGGGCGGCAAGTTCGACTTCTGGGAAGGACGCGGCTCGGCGACAGTTGCCGTTTATGAAATCAAGCGCAAGCACATTTCCACTACCGATCCGAACAACCCGGGCGTGAGTGTGCCGGTGGGCGCGCAGTCGGCGCGCGGCGTGGAACTGGCGGGCGGCTTGCAGCTCACGCCCAAGCTGTCGTTGCAGGGCAATGTGGCCTTTGTGGACCCGCGCTACGACGACTTTTCGCAGTCGGTGGGCGGCGTGACGGTATCGCGCAACGGCAACGTGCCGACCAACACGCCGCGCCGTCTGGCCAACGTGTGGGTGGACTATGCGTTCGTGCCGGACTGGAACGCGAGCGTGGCCGCGCGCTATGTGGGCCGCGCCTATGCCGATGCCGCCAACACCGTATGGGCGCCGTCCTACACCGTGTTCGACGCCGCGCTGTCGCACCGGGTCAACGCCAACCTGAACGTCACCGCCCGCGTGCGCAACCTGACCGACAAGGTCTATGCGGCGAACGCCAGCCCCACGATGTTCTACCTGGGCGCGCCGCGCTCGTTTGAACTGACGCTGCAAGCGCGGTTCTGATCGACTCGCAAGGCCCTGCCATGAACGCCCCTTCGACCGCCGCGTCCCGTTCTCGGAACCGCCCCGCCGGGCCGCCTTTGTCCACCCGGCTCAAGCGCTGGCTCTACCTGATCCACCGCTGGGCCGGCATCGTGCTATGCCTGTTCTTTGCGATGTGGTTCATCAGCGGCGTGGTGATGATGTATGTGGGCTACCCCAAGCTCACGCCGCAGGAGCGGCTAACGCACCTGGCGCCGCTGGACGCGGCGCGGATTGCGGTGACGCCGGAGCAAGCGCTGGCGGTGGCGCGCAGAGATGCGCCGCCGGCAAAGCCGGCCGGCGGCGCGGCCGTAGGCGCGCCAGCCCCGGCCGATGCGCACCGGGCGCCCTTGGATGCCACCGGCCTGAGCCTGACCGCCAGCCGTGGCGGCCAGCCGGTGTATGTGGTGCCGGTCAAGGCTGCGCCGGGCGCGCCGCGCCTGGCGCCCCGCGTTGTCGATGCGCAGACGGGCGCGCTGCTTCCGGCGGCGGACGCGGACGTTGCGCTGGCCACGGCGCGCGCGTGGTTTGGCGGCGACGTCGCTGCGACGTACGGCGGCACGGTGCATGAAGACGTCTACACGCACTCGCGCGCGCTGGACTTGCACCGCCCGCTGCATCGCATCGACATGAGCGACCCGGCGCATACGCGGCTGTATGTCTCGTCGGCCACTGGCGCCGTGGTGCTGGACGCCACCCGCAAGGAACGGGCGTGGAACTATGTGGGTGCGTGGATCCATTGGCTGTATCCGCTGCGCGGTAACGCACTGGACCCGTGGTGGCACGACGTCGTGGTGTGGCTGTCGGTAGCGGGCGTGGTGCTGGCGCTGACAGGTACGATCGTCGGCCTGTTGCGCTGGCGTTTTTCCCGGCCGTACGCGAGCGGCAGCCGTTCGCCCTACCGCGAAAGGATGATGCGCTGGCACCACATCAGCGGCTTGCTGTTCGCCGTGATCACGATCACGTGGATCTTCAGCGGGCTGATGTCGATGAACCCGTGGAAGATCTTCACGAGCCACGCCGCCCCGCTGGTGCAGACGCCGGGGACGGCGCAGACCGCGCCGACCGTGCAGCCTTCGCAAACTGCGCAGCCGTCGCAGACCGCGCAGACTCTGCAAACCGCGCAGACTCCCCCCGCCTCCGCGCTCCCCTCTCCACTGGCCACGCCCGCCGCACTGATCGCCGCCCTGCCCGCCGCGCCGCGCGAGCTCGTTTGGGCGCGCGGCATCGGGCAAGACGTTGTTCTGGCGCGCGGCGCTGCCGGTGCGCCGCGGGTGCTATCCGCCACGGACGCCACGGCTCACACGTTCGCCGAGGCCGACCTGCGCGCCGCCGCCGCGCACTGGCTGCCCGGCGCGGCGCTGCGTGACGTGCAGGTGCTGCGCGCCTACGACTTCTACTATTACGCGCGGGACGAACACGCGATGATGGGCCATGTCGAAA
>CAJYKY010000252.1 GCA_913775005.1 uncultured Achromobacter sp. | reverse complement strand
GGGACGGAACACAGCGCCTCAAGACACACACCATGATTCTTCTACAGCTCATCTATAGCGGTATCGCGCTAGGCATGATCTATGCCGTGATCGCGTTCGGATACCAGCTCACCTTCGCCACGTCCGGCACGCTGAACTTCGGCCAGGGCGAAGCCCTGATGCTCGGCGCGCTGGTCGGCCTGACACTCGTCGGCCTGGGCGTGAATTACTGGGTCATGATTCCCATCGTCTGCCTCTTCGGCTTTGCGCAAGGCGCACTGGTTGAGCGCGTGGGCGTGCGGCCGGCCATCAAGACGCGATCGGAATTCGGCTGGATCATGGCCACCATCGCGCTGGGCATCATCTTCAAGAACGTGGCCGAAAACATCTGGGGCCGCGACGACCTGCGCTTTCCCTCCCCGCTGCCCGAAGCGCCGATCCAGGTGCTGGGCGCCAACGTGCTGCCGATGGAACTGCTGGTCGTGTTCGGTGCGCTGGGCATGATGATTCTGGTGGAAATCTTCAATCGCAAATCCATCTACGGCAAAGCTTTCGTCGCCACGTCCAATGACCGTGACGCGGCCGGGCTGATGGGCATCAACACCGGCATGGTGATCACGTTTTCGTACGCGCTGTCGTCGCTGACCGCCGCGTTTGCCGGCGTGCTGGTCGCCCCGTTGACGCTGACCGGCGCCACGATGGGCGCGGTGCTGGGGCTGAAGGCATTCGCCGTGGCGATCATTGGCGGCCTGTCCAGCGGGATGGGTGTCGTGGTGGGCGGCTTGATCCTGGGGATCGCCGAAACCACCACCGGGTTCTATCTTTCAACGGGGTACAAAGACGTGCCGGGACTGGTGTTGCTGCTGCTCGTACTGACCTTCAAGCCCGCCGGCCTGTTCGGCAAGACCGCGATCAAGAAGGTGTAAGCGATGAAACCCTTGCACCTCTTGCTATCCGTCGTGGCCGTGGCCTGCCTGGCCGCCGTGCCGCTGGGCGTGACCAACACGTACTACCTGCACCTGATCGAAACGATCATGATCTATTCGATCCTGCTGTTCGGGCTCGATATCGTGGTCGGCTACACGGGCCAGGTATCGCTGGGCCATGCCGGCCTGTTCGGTATCGGCTCGTATGTGGCCGGCGTGCTGTTCTTCCATTTGCAGATGCCCATCTGGGTGACGTTGCCCGCTGCCATCCTGATTGCGGCGGCCTTTGGCGCGGTGCTGGCGTTGCCCGCGTTGCGCGTGACGGGCCCGTACCTGGCGATGGTGACGCTGGCGTTCGGCACCATCATCCAGATCCTGATCAACGAGATGACCTTCATGACCGAAGGCCCCTTGGGCATCAAGATCCCCAAGCCGTCCATCGGCGGCCACATCCTGACCAAGAGCGAATACTTCTGGCTGGTGGGCGCGTTGCTGGTGATATCGCTGATCGTCGTGCACCGCATCCTGAAATCGCACCTGGGCCGCTCGTTCGAAGCGCTGCGCGACAGCCCGATCGCGTCCGACTGCATGGGCGTGTCGGTCTACCGGCACAAGGTGTTCGCCTTCGTGATCAGCGCGGGCTTCGCGGGCCTGGCCGGCGCGCTGTACTCGTATTCCGAACAGTACATCTCGCCCAACACGTACAACTTCGAACTCACCATCCTGTTCCTGCTGGCCATCATCATGGGCGGGCGCAAGAGCCGCACCGGGGCCATTCTGGGCGCGTCCATCATCGTGCTGCTGCCCAAGATGCTTGATGACATCGGCACCTTCCGTCTGATCGCACTGGCCGTGGCCATTCTGGTGACGGTGGGCAGCATCGTGGCCGTGTCCAAGGGCCGGGCCGAACCGCGCCGCGTGGTCGTGCCGGTGGCGGGCACCATCGTGCTGGCAATCTTCTCGTACTGGCTGGATGCGGTGACCGACTGGCGCCTGACCATCTTCGGCGCGATGATCCTGTTCGTTGTGTACTACCTGCCCGACGGCATCGTGGGCTTTGTGCGCAACCTGTTCTTCTCGACGCGCCGCGCGGCGCTGTCGGTGAAGAAGGACCTGGTCAAGGAACAGGAAGCCGTGCCGGACGCGGTGGCGGGCAAGGGCGAAACGCTGCTCCATGCCAAGAGCGTATTGATGCAGTTCGGCGGCCTGAAGGCGTTGAACCAGGTGGACCTGACCATCAAGCGCGGCACCATTCATGGGCTGATCGGGCCCAACGGCTCGGGCAAGAGCACGATGATGAACGTGCTGACCGGCATCTACGTGCCGACGGCCGGCGCTGTGGAATTTTCCGGCAAGTCGCTGGTGGGCCTGCCGCCTGCCGACATCGCGGCGTCGGGCATCGCCCGCACGTTCCAGAACGTGCAGCTGTTCGGCGAAATGACGGCATTGGAAAACGTGCTGGTGGGTCTGCACCACACTTTCACGACGGGGCTGGCGAGCATTGCGCTGCGCACGTCCAAATGGAAGGGCGAAGAGCAAGGCGCGCGCGCCCGTGCCATGGCGCTGCTGGAGTTCGTGGGCCTGGAATCGCTGGCCAGCGAAGAAGCCCGCAACCTGCCCTATGGCAAGCAACGCCTCCTGGAAATTGCCCGCGCGCTGGCGCTGGACCCGCAACTGCTCTTGCTTGACGAACCCGCTGCCGGCCTGACCGCGCCGGACATCGTCGAGCTGCTGGCCATCATCCGCAAGGTGCGCGACCACGGCATCACGCTGATCCTGATCGAACACCATATGGACGTGGTGATGGGGGTTTGCGACACCGTGTCGGTGCTGGACTTTGGCCAGAAGATCGCCGAAGGGCTGCCCAACGAAGTGCAGAGCAACGCCAAGGTTATCGAGGCGTATCTGGGCGGCGCGCCCGCCTGACGCCAAGAGGACGACAAGATGCTATCGATCAAGAATCTGGAAGCGGGTTACGGCAAGGTGAAGGTGCTGCACGGCATCAGCATGGAAGTGCCGAAAGCCAAGGTGGTGACATTGATTGGCTCGAACGGCGCGGGCAAGACGACGACGATGCGCGCGCTGTCGGGCATGATCCGGCCGACAGCGGGCGAGATCACGCTAAGCGGCAAACGCATCGACGGGATGGAATCGCATCGCATTGCGCGGCTGGGTCTGGCGCATTCGCCC
Organism: uncultured Achromobacter sp.; assembly: GCA_913775005.1. GTDB lineage: Bacteria > Pseudomonadota > Gammaproteobacteria > Burkholderiales > Burkholderiaceae_B > Achromobacter. The sequence continues at coordinate 8,902 of CAJYKY010000252.1, read as the reverse complement.
GAAGGCCGGCGCGTGTTTCCCACGCTGTCGGTGACGGACAACCTGCTGCTGGGCGCGTTTCCCCGGCTGACGGGCAGCCGTCCCAAAGGCGATGTGCAGGCGGACCTGGGGCGCGCGATGGATCTGTTTCCGCGCCTGAAGGAACGGCGCGATCAGCTGGCCGGCACGTTGTCAGGCGGCGAGCAGCAGATGCTGGCGATGGCGCGGGCGGTCATGCTGAACCCCGAACTCGTGCTGCTGGACGAACCGTCGATGGGGCTGGCGCCGATTCTGGTGGAAGAGGTGTTCCGCATCATCGCGCGGCTCAAGGAAGAAGGCGTGACGATGCTGCTGGTAGAGCAATTCGCCGCAGCGGCCTTGAATGTGGCGGATTACGGCTACGTGTTGGAGAACGGGAGAATCTCCGTGCATGGCAGCGCCGACAAGCTCAAGCATGATCCGGCGGTGGTCGCCGCGTATCTGGGCGGCGGGCATTAAGCGCAAGCGCCATCGACATTGCATGCGGCCTATGTGCCGTGAAATAGAAAACGTGCGCATCCGCGTTCATTCAACTTGAACGCCGATGCGCACGTTACCTTCATTCACCGCATCAATTAGACGATCGTCAACGTCACGTCGATGTTGCCACGCGTGGCGTTCGAGTACGGGCACACGATGTGGGCGGCGGCGACCAGCTTTTCAGCCTGCTCGCGGTCCATGCCCGGCAGCGAGATCTTCAATTCGACTTCAATGCCGAAGCCCGTGGGGATGGGGCCGATGCCCACGGTGCCATTGACCGACACGTCGGCCGGAATCGCGATCTTGTCACGGCCGCCGACGAACTTCATGGCGCCCAGGAAGCAGGCCGAGTAACCCACGGCGAACAGTTGCTCGGGGTTCGTGCCGGCAGCGCCTGCGCCGCCCAGTTCGCGCGGGGTGGTCAGCTTGACGTCCAGATTGCCGTCGTCGCTGACGCCACGGCCTTCACGGCCGCCGGTGGCGGTGGCATTGGCGCGGTACAGAACTTTTTCGATAGACATGATGCGTTTCCTTTTTTAGAAATGAAGGGCGGGTGCTAGACCCAGGTTTGGAAAATCCGTTTCAACAACATAGCACACAATTAAATCGCGCACTACTTATTACACGCATTACTTACTACATGAATAGCGACAGGCGCCATTCCACACTTCAAAGACTGTCGACCAACTTTTCCCGCAGCGCATGCAGCGTTTTCATCATGCCTTGCGCTTCATCCAACGTGCACTGCGCCGCCGCGGCAATGGAATGCGGCACCACTTCCGCCTGCTCGCGCAGCGCACGCCCCTGCGGGGTCAGCGCCACGATCACCTGGCGTTCGTCGTCGACCGCGCGCTTGCGCGTCACCAGACCAGCCGCTTCCAGGCGCTTGAGCAACGGCGTCAGCGTGGCGGAATCCAGGAACAGCCGTTCGCCGATATCCGTTACCGTGATTTCATCCCGTTCCCACAGCACCAACATCACGAGGTATTGCGGGTACGTCAGATCCAGCCCGCGCAGCAGCTTGCGGTACACCTTGTTCATCGCCAGCGAGGTCGAGTACAGGGCGAAGCACAACTGGCTGTCCAGCAGCAGCGGGTTGAACGCGCTTTTGGATTTGGCTTTCGCGGCGGGTTTGGATTTCATTGCGCAATATTAAATAGCGCGCTATTCATCGTCAAGTTTTTTTTTTCAGGGAATTTTTTTCTTACGCCGCCTGCTCGCCTGGCACCGTGCGCCGGTCCGACCCGTATTGTTTCAAGCCGTCCAGGTCCAGCACGCGCACCGCGCCGTATTCCACATTGAGCAAGCCCGCCTCTTCCAGCTTGCGCAGCGCCTGATTGGCACGCTGACGCGACACGCGGGCCAGATAGCCGACCTCTTCCTGCGTGATCGTCAGCCGCATGCCCATGCCGGGATATAGCAAAGGGTTGAAGAGTTCAGCCAGGCAGCGGGCCACGCGCGCATCGGGATCCAGCAGACGGTCGTACTCCGCCTTGCCGATGAATTGCGCCACGCGCTCATTCAGTTGATGGAGCAGATAGCGGTTGAACGGGATGCTGTTGTCCAGCAGCCAATCGAACGTGGGGGCTGACAACCGCGCCACGACGGAGTCGCGCAGCGCCACGATGTCGTACTTGCGGACTTCACGCTTGAGCAGCGAGCCTTCGCCGATCCATCCGCCGGCAGGCACACCCGTCAGCGATGCCACCTTGCCTTCGGCATTGCCGACCGACACTTTCACCAAGCCTGCCAATACGCCAATCCAAGCCTGGGCGAGTTCCCCTTTGCGCTCTATGATCGATCCGGCAACGACTTGCTGCACGGACAGGTCCCGCTCAACGCGCGCTTGCTGCTCGGCGTTAAGCACGCGAAACCAGGCCGCGGCAAGTTGCAGGGAGTCGGATAGCTGCATCGGGAATACCCTAAAAGTTCCTTGAATGTCGCGATGGTGACAGTTGGTAGCAACCCAACCTTATACCTTAACTCCTGCCGTAAATCTAAAACCAACTGGTCAAGCCCGTCCTCGCCACCCCCGCAATGCGGTCCGGCGCCGCGCGCCCAAACCGGAGGAGACAACGTGGCACATTCATCGCCCGCATCTGCACAGGTGCCGGCCGCGCTGGACACCTTTCCAGCGCTGCTGTTCGCGCATGCCAAGGTTCGTGGGTCGCGGCCCGCGATTCGAGAGAAAGACCTGGGGATCTGGCAGACCCTGACGTGGTCCGAGGTTGCCGAGCATGTGCGCCACGTGGCGAACGGGCTCGCGTCGCTGGGCATCCGGCCTGGCATGCACGTGGCCGTCATCGGCGAAAACCGCCCGCGCCTGTACATGGCCATGATGGCTGCGCAGTCGCTGGGCGCCATCCCCGTGCCGCTGTATCAAGACGCGGTCGCGCAGGAAATGGTCTACGTGCTGCAAGATGCCGAGATCAGCGTGGCCGTCGTTGAAGACCAGGAACAGGTCGACAAGATGCTGGAAGTGCGCGAGCAATGCCCCGCGCTGAAAGCCGTCGTGTTCGATGACCCGCGCGGGCTGCGCCATTATTCCGATGCGATGCTGCTGTCGTATGAAAAGCTCGAAGCGATGGGCCAGGAATATGCCGCGCAGCATCCCGACCATCTGGACAACGCCATCGCCGCCGTGCAGCCGCAAGACCCGGCTGCAATGTTCTATACGTCAGGCACCACCGGCAAGCCGAAGGGCGTCGTGCTCACGCACCATGCGCTGATCGACCGTGCCCGCGCCGTGTCTGACATGGAAAAGCTGACCGACCAGGAAGACGTGCTGGCCTATCTACCGCCCGCGTGGATCGGCCAGAACATGTTCTCGTATACGCAGCTGCTGGTGACTGGCTTTACCGTGAACCATCCCGAGTCGCCCGACACCGTGTCGATCGACATGCGCGACATCGGCCCCACCTATTACTTCGCGCCGCCGCGCGTGCTGGAAGGGTTGCTGACGCACGTGATGATCCGCATGGAAGACGCGGGTTACCTCAAGCGCAAGCTGTTCGGCGCCTGCATGAAGCTCGCGCGCCGCGTGGGCACAAAGATTCTGGACGGCGAATCCGTCAACGCCTGGGACCGCCTGCGCTACGCGCTGGGCAATGCGCTGATCTACGGCCCCTTGCGTAATGCGCTGGGCATGAGCCGCGTGCGCGTGGCCTATACGGCAGGCGAAGCCATCGGGCCGGACCTGTTCGTGTTCTACCGGTCTATCGGCATCAACCTGAAGCAGCTGTACGGCTCGACGGAAACCTCGGTGTTCGTCTGCGTGCAGCCCGACGGCCAGGTCCGTGACGACACCGTGGGCCCGCCCGTCGCAGGCGTTGAAATCCGCGTGGCGGACAACGGCGAGATCCTGGTGAAAAGCCCCGGCCTGTTCAAGGAGTATTACCGCAACCCCGCCGCCACCGCCGAAGCGCGCAGCGCCGACGGCTGGTTCCACACGGGCGATGCGGGCTACCTCGACACCGACGGCCAGTTAAAGATCATCGACCGCGCCAAAGACGTCGGCAAGCTGGCCAATGGCAGCCTGTTTGCGCCCAAGTACATCGAGAACAAGCTCAAGTTCTTCCAGCACATCAAGGAAGCCGTGGCCTTCGGCGCCGACCGCGACGACGTCTGCGCCTTCATCAACATTGATCTGGAAGCCGTGGGCAACTGGGCCGAACGCCGGGGCCTGCCCTACGCGGGCTACACCGATCTGGCGTCCAAGGAAGAGGTCTACCAGCTGATCGCGGAATGCGTGGAACAGGTAAACGCCGACCTGGCCACCGACCCCAAGCTGTGCGCATCGCAAATCAGCCGCTTCTTGATCCTGCACAAAGAGCTGGATCCGGATGACGACGAACTGACCCGCACGCGCAAGGTGCGCCGCGCCTTCATCGCGCAGAAGTACGGCGTGCTAATCGACGCGCTGTTCGCGCGCAAGGCGTCGCAGTTCATCGAAACCGAAGTCAAGTTCGAAGACGGACGCATCGGCAAGATCTCCGCCGATCTGACGATCCGCCCCGTCAAGACCTTCCCCGCCATCACAGCCCGAGCCGCGTAGAGATCATGAGCAACAACGACCGCGACCAGCGTATCGGCGACGTCATGCTGGACATGCAGAACATCTCCTTGTCCTTTGGCGGCGTGAAGGCGCTGACAGACATTTCCTTCAACGTGCGCGAACACGAAATCCGCGCCATCATCGGCCCCAACGGCGCCGGCAAGAGCTCGATGCTCAACGTCATCAACGGCGTCTACACGCCGCAGCAAGGCGGCATCGCGTTCCGGGGCGAGCGCTTCTCGAAGATGAACCCGCGCCGCGCCGCCGAAATGGGCATTGCGCGCACGTTCCAGAACCTGGCGCTGTTCAAGGGCATGAGCGTGCTGGACAACATCATGACCGGCCGCAACCTGCGCATGAAATGCGGACTCTTGTCGCAGGCGTTCCGCCTGGGGCCGGCCGAACGCGAAGAAACGCAGCACCGCGAATTCGTCGAGAACATCGTCGACTTCCTGGAAATCCAGGCGCACCGCAAGACGCCGGTAGGACGCTTGCCCTACGGCCTGCAAAAGCGCGTGGACCTGGGCCGCGCGCTGGCGATGGAACCGCGCCTGCTGCTCTTGGACGAGCCCATGGCGGGCATGAATATCGAAGAGAAGCAGGACATGAGCCGCTTCATCCTGGATGTGAATGACGAATTCGGCACCACCATCGTGCTGATCGAGCACGACATGGGCGTGGTCATGGATATCTCTGACCGCGTGGTGGTGCTGGACTACGGCAAGAAGATCGGCGACGGCAAGCCGGACGAAGTCCGCGCCAACGAAGACGTCATCCGCGCCTACCTCGGCGTGTCGCACTAAGGCGGACAGACATGGGATTTTTTCTAGAGACCTTATTTGGCGGCCTGATGAGCGGCATGATGTATGCGCTGATCGGCCTGGGCTTCGTATTGATCTTCAAGGCGTCGGGCGTCTTCAACTTCGCGCAGGGTGCGATGGTGCTGGTGGCCGCCCTGTCGATGGCGCGCTTTTCGGAATGGATTCCGCGCTGGCTGGGCTTTGACAACATGATCCTGGCCAACGTGCTGGCCTTTATCGTCAGCGCCATGGTGATGTTCCTGTTGGCCGTGGCCATCGAACGCTTCGTGCTGCGCCACCTCGTCAACCAGGAAGCCACCACGCTGCTGATGGCAACGTTGGGCATCAGCTACTTCCTGGACGGGCTGGGGCAGATCACGTTCGGCAGCTCGGTGTATTCCATCAACGTGGGCATGCCGAAGGATCCGATGATGATCCTGGACACGGTCTTCGAAGGGGGGTTGCTGATCAACCTGGAAGACCTGACAGCCGCCGTGATCGCGGCGCTGCTGGTGGCCGCGCTGGCGCTGTTCTTCCAATACACGTCCACCGGCCGTGCGCTGCGCGCGGTAGCGGATGACCACCAGGCCGCGCAATCCATCGGCATCCCGCTGAACCGCATCTGGGTGATCGTGTGGTGCGTGGCGGGGCTGGTGGCGCTGGTGGCCGGGATTATCTGGGGATCGAAATTCGGCGTGCAGTTCACGCTGTCCACCGCCGCGCTGCGTGCCTTGCCGGTGGTGATCCTGGGCGGCCTGACGTCGGTGCCGGGCGCGATTCTAGGCGGGCTCATCATCGGCGTGGGGGAAAAGCTGTCCGAGGTGTATCTGGGGTCGCTCGTGGGCGGCGGTATCGAAATCTGGTTCGCGTATGTGCTGGCCTTGGTGTTCCTGCTGTTCCGTCCGCAAGGGCTGTTCGGCGAGAAGATCATCGACCGCGTGTAACGGCTACCGGCCCTCTAGGATAAAAACATGTTCTATCGCGAAAACGGCCAGTTCAAGACCACGTACCGGGCTGACCAGCAGATATTCCCGATCCGTCAGGACCGCATCTTCATCTGGCTGCTGCTGGCGGTGGCGTTCATTGCGGTGCCGGCGCTGTCGTCCGACTACCTCTTGCGCGCCATTCTGATTCCGTTCCTGATCCTGTCGCTGGCGGCGGTGGGCCTGAATATTCTGGTGGGTTATTGCGGCCAGATCTCGCTGGGCACGGGCGCCTTCATGGCGGTGGGCGCGTATGCCGCCTGGAACTTCGGCGTGCGCTTTCCGGGCATGCCCCTCATCATCCAGATCCTGCTGGGCGGCTGCTTTGCCACGCTGGTGGGCGTGATCTTCGGCATTCCCAGCTTGCGCATCCGTGGCCTGTACCTGGCCGTGGCGACGCTGGCGGCGCAGTTCTTTGTGGACTGGGCGTTCCTGCGCATTCCGTTCTTCACCAACTATTCGTCGTCGGGCAACGTGTCGGTGCCGCCGCTGACGGCCTTCGGCCTGCCGGTGCAAAGCGCGCTGGAAAAGTATTTGTTCGTGCTGATCCTGGTGGTGATCTTCAGCCTGCTGGCCAAGAACCTCGTGCGCGGCGCCATCGGCCGCCAATGGATGGCCATTCGCGACATGGATGTGGCCGCGTCCGTCATCGGCATCCGGCCCATGTACGCCAAGCTGACGGCGTTTGCGGTGAGTTCCTTCATCGTGGGCGTGGCGGGCGCGTTGTGGGGCTATATCCACCTGGGTTCGTGGGAGCCGCTGGCGTTTGACCTGACGCGTTCGTTCCAGCTGCTGTTCATGGTGATCATCGGCGGGCTGGGGTCGATTATCGGCAGCTTCTTCGGCGCGGCGTTCATCGTGCTGGTGCCGGTGGCGCTGTCGAACATTCCGCATGCGCTGGGCATTCCGTTGTCGGTAGACACGGCCGCGCACATCGAACACATGGTGTTCGGCGCGCTGATCGTGTTCTTCCTGATTGCGGAACCACATGGGCTGGCGCGTTTGTGGAGCATCGGTAAAGAAAAACTCCGCATCTGGCCCTTCCCCCACTAGAGGGTGGATGTCGCAATTTGATTTCGCATTGATTTCTGCGGACTGCGGCGGCAAAAGCGCCGCGATCCACATCCTGAATACCCGGCTCAAGACCGGGCCAATCCCGGTGTCCCAGGGTTTACTGCCCCAAACACCACGCAGGAGGTAAATGGAGATGAAGCGTCTTAACCTGAAGTTGGCGGCAGCCCTGGTGGCCGCAGCCGGCGCCGTTGGCGCCGTGGCCACGCCGGCAATGGCGGCCGAAGAGCAGTTCGTTCCGTTGCTGGTGTATCGCACCGGGTCGTTCGCGCCGCTGGGCATTCCCTGGGCCGATGGCAAGCTGGACTACCTGAAGCTCGTCAACGAACGTGACGGCGGCGTCAACGGCGTCAAGATCACGTACGAAGAATGCGAAACCGCCTACGCCACCGACCGCGGCGTGGAATGCTACGAGCGCCTGAAGGGCAAGGGCACCGGCGCGTCGGGCTTTGACACGCAATCCACCGGCATCACCTTCGCCGTCAGCGACAAGGCCATGGTCGACAAGGTGCCCGTCGAAACGATGGGCTACGGCCTGTCGCAATCGGTGGATGGCAGCGTGTTCGAGTGGAACTTCCCGCTGCTGGGCACGTACTGGACCGCCGCCGACGTGATGATCCAGGACATCGCCAAGAAAGAAGGCGGGATGGACAAGCTCAAGGGCAAGAAGATTGCGCTCGTCTATCACGACTCGCCGTACGGCAAGGAACCGATCCCGCTCTTGCAAAAGCGCGCGGCCAAGGAAGGCTTCGAGCTGGTGCTGTATCCGGTGACGGCGCCGGGTGTGGAACAAAAGTCCACGTGGTTGCAGATCCGCCAGGCACGCCCGAACTACGTGCTGCTGTGGAGCGCCGGCATCATGACGCCCACCGCCATCCGTGAGGCGCAGGCCAGCGGCTATCCGCGAGACAAGATGTACGCGATCTGGTGGGCCGGCTCGGAAGGCGACGTGAAAGACCTGGGCGATGTCGCCAAGGGCTACAACGCGATCACCGTGCACAACAGCGGCGCCGAGCACGACAAGGTCTATGACGACCTGAAGAAGTTCGTCTACGACAAGGGCCAGGGTTCGGACAAGACAGCCAAGAACACGCTGGGCACCATCGCCCACACGCGCGGCATGATGATTTCCATGCTGCAAGTGGAAGCGATCCGCACGGCGCAGGAAAAGTTCGGCAAGGGCAAGGCCTTGACGCCGGAACAGGTGCGCTGGGGCTTCGAGAACCTGAACCTCACGCAGGAAAAACTGGACAAGCTGGGCTTTGGCCAGATCATGCGTCCGGTGAAGACCTCGTGCAGCAACCACAAGGGTGACGACTGGGCGCGCATCGTGCAATGGGACGGCGCCAAGTTCAAGGTGGTGTCTGACTGGTACCAGGCCGACAAGACCATTCTGGATCCGATGGTCAAGGAAGCCGCGGCCAAGTACGCCAAGGAAAAGAACATCACGCCCCGCACTTGCGAGAACTGATGTGAACCGGCGGCGGGGGCCCCCC
>CAJYKY010000251.1 GCA_913775005.1 uncultured Achromobacter sp. | reverse complement strand
GATGAAGATGTAGATGGGCGCGGTGGACAGCAGATAGCGCCGATGCAGTTCCAGCCCGGGATGCCGGTATCGCCTGAACAGCGTCAGCAGCAGAATGAGCAGCGGCGGCAACATGATCATCGTGGTGCCTACGATGCCGAACTTCATCAGGTAAAAGGCCCAGGAGTTATGCGCAAAGGTGCTCAGTTCAAAGCCGTTCTCACCCATGACCCAGCTGCGAAAGCCCGCGCCTTTGCCGAACACGGGGCTTTCGGCGAAGAAGTCCATCTGCCCCTGCATCTCTTGCACGCGGGCGCCGTAGCTGGAATCTTCGTCCAGCTTTTCCACGCTGAAAATGCGGTTGGTCAGTACGTCCAGATAGCCGATGCTGGCAAACAGCAGCACGCCCGCCAGCGCCGCCGGCGCAAACACCATCACGGCGCGGCGCCGGATCTGTGGCCCGGACCCGAGCAAAACGGCGATCACGACCGACACCGCCAATTGCAGGTACTGGCTGCGGTTCAGCGAAAACACCAGCGCCATCACCATGTACAGCGTCAGCAGATAGGCCTTGGTGCCGGACACGTTCAAGGTGCGCCGGAAGTACAGCAGCGAAACGACGCCGAATGGAATCGCCCAGACGCCCAGGCGCACGTTGCGCAGCGGGTTGGACACGCTGAACCCCGTCAGCTGTTCGGCCAGCATCAGCGTGGCCACGGCCAGGCAGGAGGCAACGATGTACTTTTGCAGAATGGCGTAGGCGTGGGGGCTGTCGATGTCCTTGTAGCAAAGAAAGGGCGTGCACAAGAAATAGAACACGATGCGCAGGTCACGCGCCACGTCGCCCGTTTCGATGCCGGGGTGGTGCGCAGACACCATCAACAGATAGATCACCGACAGCGCTTGCAGGCCGAGCAGCCCGCCCAGCATGCCGCGCGGCAGCGCATAGGCGCTGGGCTCGGCGAGCCGCAGCGCCTTCACGGCCAGCATGGCCACGAACAGCACATCGAACGGCGACAGCTTGAAGCTGCCCACGCCCAGAACGAAGCGGTCATCGTTGAGCGCCAGCGCGGTGAACGCGAACAGGCCCAGCAGATGCAGGGTGGACAGGCGGCGGTGCGTGCTCATGGCGGTGATGTCCTAGTGGGCGGCCCAGTCGTCGCGTCCGAAAATCTTCGTGGTGAGCTTCTCGAACAGGTACGACAGATCCCCCTGGCGCGCGTGCGCGGCCACCTTGGACGCGCGGCACGACAGTTCGAACAGCTTGCCCAGACCCGGTTCGGTGCGGCGGATGCGCGTGACGATCTGTTCGCGCTCTTCCAGCAGCACGTCCTGCATCAGGGCGGTCTTGGTTTCGTCGTGGGCGGTGTAGACGCCCAGCGCGTCGGGCACGATCAGGTTCTTGCCTTCGCGCAGCAGCCGGCTCCACAGTTCCAGGTCCATGCAGTAGCGCATGCTTTCCTGCAACAGGCCGTACTTGCGCAGCAGATCGCGGCGGAAGATGGCCGACTGGTTGGGAATGGACGCCTTCACCACGGTCAGCGTGCCGCGATTGACAGGCGTGTAGTGGATCTTGCGGAAGATGCGGTTGTCGGCATCGGCCACAAACAGGTTGCCGCTGACGATCGGCGCGCGGCCCTTTGCCGCCGCCGCGCCCAGCTTGCGCAGCGCGCCCGGGAAGTACAGGTCGTCGGAATTCTGCCAGCCCACGTAATCGCCGGTGGCGCGTTCGAAGCCCTTGTTGATGGCATGCGACTGGCCGCGGTCCGGCGTGCTTTCCCAGTAGCTGAGGTAGCGCTCGTACTTGCGGATGATGTCCACGCTGCCATCGGTGGAGCCGCCGTCGATGATGATGTATTCCAGACGCGGATACCCCTGGTTCAGCACGGACAGAATGGTGCGTTCCAGGAACTTGGCCTGGTTGAACGAGGGGGTCACGATGGTCACCTTGGGCAACAGCCCGCTGGCGATCGGCGCCGGCGGACGAAGCTCGCGGACGAAGTCGATGAGCTGACGTGAATACTCGTTATGACGCTTGCGCATGTAGGACCTCAGCATGTTGGTGTTATCGGGTGGCCGCAGGCAACGCGCCCGGGAAGTCTGGGCGTGATTGACGGATGGCAAGCGCCACGCCGGCCAGCGTGATCGCTGCGTAGGCCATGCGGCCCCATGCCGCGGCGTGTTCACCCGCCACTTGGACAAGCGCCGCCATCACACACAGCATCGCCAAGCCACCCAGCCCGTTCAGGATGGCCACGGCGCGGGAATTTCCCAGGCCTAGCAGCGAGAAATGCGCGGCGGCGTTCAAAGACAGCAAGCCCGACGCCACGATCAGCAGCTGGAACGTACCAAGGTGGCCCGCTGCCACGTTGTCGCCCAACAGCAGATTCAGCAGCGGGTGGCTCACGGCCAGCACCGCCAGGGTGGCGCTGGTGGACAGCGCCAGGTTCCACAACATCATGCGGCGGATCTCGCGTTCGGCCGCGCCCACATAGGGCGGCGACACCGACAGGCGGCTCACACGCGGCATGGCCTTCTGGAAGATGGCCACCGACGCGGTGTGGATGATCTGCCCCACTTGCACACCCACCGTATAGATCGCCAGCGCCGCCGGCCCCATCATGCTGCCCACCAGCACCCGGTCTACCGAACCGAACGCCAGCGCGCTCAGGCTGTTCAGCCAGGACCAGCGTGAAAAGCGGAAGGCTTCGGCCATCGCGGCGCGGTCGCGCACCGGGCGCACCAGCACGCGGCCGTAGGCGCGCGAGAACACGCGCATCTTCACCGTGCCGGCGATCAGCAAGCCGGCCGCCTGCGCGACGCCGGTCCACGTGGGCGAAGCGGTCATCGCCGCCGTGGCGCAAGCCAGCGCCATGGTGCCGCTGCGGCTGAACACCTCGCACAGCGCCGTGGCGCGGAAATCTTCGCGGCCTTTCAGGCACCCTGAAAACAGCTGGTCGTACTGCTGCGTCAGGTAGATGGCCAGCGCCGGCATCGCCAGCAGCGTGACCGCCACGCCGCCGAAGGTGGCGGCGGGCCAGCCCAGGCCCACCACGGCCCACAGCAGCACGGCGGCCAGCGTCACCACGCCCAGCGCGCAGCCGATCAGCGACATGCTGACCCCGGCGGCCCGATAGGCGCCGCCTGGTTCATGCAGCCGCTCCGACACGAGCTTGGTCGCCGTGACCGCCGCGCCCAGGTTGGCGGCATTGCCGAAGCCGGCCAGCGCGATGATCATCGAGTACTGGCCAAAGCCCACCGTGCCCAGCTGGCGGAACAGGATGGGCAGGGCCACCAGCGCCGCGACCGGGCCGATGCCATACTCCACCAGCCCCCAGAAGGACGCGTTGCCGGCGATGTGTTTCCTGACGAATCCAAGCATCGGGGAAGCCTGTGGTTGAAGCTGGCGCGGCCGTCAGGCCACGGGCAGCGGCTGTTGGGTCTGCGCGCTGGCGGTTTGCTCTCGTTCACGCAGAAAGTGCCCGTAGGCCAGCGTGATGCCGTCGGTCAGCGAAATCTCGGGCTTCCAGCCCAACGATGACACGCGCGACGAATCCATCAGCTTGCGCGGCGTGCCGTCCGGCTTGCTGGTGTCGTAGACGATGCGGCCTTGATAGCCGACTACGCGCGCCACCAGCGCGGCCAGATCCGCAATAGTGATGTCCTTGCCCGCGCCGATGTTGTAGATGCCTTCGGCGTCAGGGTGTTCCATCAGCATCACGCAAGCCTGGGCCAGATCGTCCACATACAGGAACTCGCGCAGCGGCGTGCCCGTGCCCCAGATCGTCACGCTGTCCTGACCGGCTTCGCGGCCTTCATGGAATTTGCGGATCAGCGCGGGCAGCACATGGCTGCTGTGCAGGTCGTAGTTGTCGTGCGGGCCGTACAGATTGGTCGGCATGGCGCAAATGAAACGCGCGCCATACTCGCGCTGATAGGCCTCGCACAACTTCAGCCCGGCGATCTTGGCGATGGCGTAAGGCTCGTTGGTGGCTTCCAGCGGACCGGTCAGCAAGGCGTCTTCGCGGATCGGCTGCGGCGCCTCGCGCGGGTAGATGCATGACGAACCCAGAAACAGCAGCTTGCGCACGCCGGCCGCATACGCGGCGCGGATCACGTTGCACTGGATCAT
>CAJYKY010000250.1 GCA_913775005.1 uncultured Achromobacter sp. | reverse complement strand
GCGGCGCGCGCGGCGCCGGGGTCACGGCGCATGATTGCGGTCAGGATGGCCTCATGTTCGCGCACGTTGCGCGATTCGTAGGTTTCCAGTTCGTCAGGCGTCTTGCCGCCGTGCTTGATGTTCAAGTCCAGCATCACGTCGCGCACGGCCGCTTTCAGCAGCGCGGGAAAGTGCGGGTTGTTGGACGCTTTGGCAATCGACAGATGGAATTCGTAGTCTGCCTTGACGGCGGCTTCCATGTCGCGCGTGGCGCGGTTGAAGGCGTCGAAGGCTTCGACGATGCCGCTCAGGTCGGCAGCGCTGCGGCGCTCGGCCGCCAGGCCACAGGCTTCCACTTCAAGCCCAGCGCGCAGCTCCATGATGTGCAGCGCCCAGCGCGGGTCGGTAGCGGGTTCAACGACGAAATCGATGGGCTTTTCGCGGTCTTCGGTGACGAAGACGCCGATGCCGGGTTTGCTGACCAGCCGGCCGCTCAGGCGCATGGATGCGACGGCTTCACGGATGACGGTGCGGCTGACATCGAACTCGTCGCACAGCGCGTGTTCAGACGGCAGTTTGTCGCCGGCGCGATACAGGCGGGCGTCCAGACGCTTGTTCAGTTCCTCGATCACCACGTCTGTCAGGCGCGAACGCGGGCGGGACCGGGCGGGAGTTTGCATTGTCTCTCTTATGGGTGGGTGCAGCGGCGGCGGATCGGCAGGGCAGGCCTCGCGCTATCGGCCGAAGCCGCAAGTGTACGCGTTTCAGGTAAGCGCTTCAGAGGCTGCGCCCGGGTGTCCGGCCCGGTTGCAACGGCTTGCCCACCAAGGCGCCAAGGGAAAAAAGATACCGGTATGACAACATACAGCGGCGAATCCGCCAACTACTGTTTGCTTTGGTGACGTTCACGGAACGCCATATGAAAAAAGCCCTTCCACAAATGAAAGGGCTTTCTGGGATCCGGCGTGAATCACGTTCACGCGCGGTTGCGGCCTTACTGCGGCCTTACTGCGGTCTTACTGCGGTCTTACTGCGGGCCGAGCTTTTTGATCAAGGCGTTCAGCATTTCCAACTCTTCGCCGGTCAGGTCGGTCAGCGGCGCGCGGACGGGGCCGGCGTCGTGGCCAACGAGCTTGGCGCCAGCCTTGACGATGCTGACGGCGTAGCCTGCCTTGCGGTTACGGATTTCCAGGTAGGGCAGGAAGAAATCGTCCAGCAGGCGGTTGGTGGTGTCGGAATCTCCGGCGGCGATGGCGCGGTAGAAGTCCATGGCGGTCTTGGGCACGAAGTTGAAGACGGCCGACGAATACACCGGCACGCCCAGTGCGCGGTAGGCGGCGGCATAGACTTCAGCGGTGGGCAGACCGCCCAGGTACGAGAAGCGGTCGCCCAGCTTGCGGCGGATGCGGACCATGGCTTCGATGTCGCCAATGCCGTCCTTGAAACCGACCAGGTTCGGGCAACGCTCGGCCAGGCGGGCCAGGCTGTCGGCCGACAGACGCGATTGGGCGCGGTTGTAGACGATGACGCCGATCTTGACCGACTTGCAGACCTGTTCGACGTGTTCGGCGATACCGTCTTGCGAGGCTTCGGTCAGGTAGTGCGGCAGCAGCAGGATGCCCTTGGCGCCTTGGCGCTCGGCTTCTTGTGCGTAGGCGATGGCGGTGCGGGTGGGGCCGCCGGCGCCCGCCAGGATCGGCACCTTGCCGGCGCAGGTTTGCACGGCGGTGCGGATGACGTCGGAATATTCCTGCGGAGCCAAGGAGAAGAACTCACCGGTGCCGCCCGCTGCGAACAGGGCGGTGGCGCCGTAGGGAGCCAGCCATTCCAGGCGAGCCGCGTAGGTCTTGGCGTTGAAGTCGCCGTTCTGGTCGAAGTCCGTCACCGGGAAGGAGAGCAAACCTTCCGAGACAATTTCCTTGAGTTCCTGAGGAGTCGTCATGCCTGTCATCCAATAAAGAGAGAAATACAGAAAGAGTAGAAAAAGAGCGAAGCGGAAAAGCCGGGCTGGCGGGACGGGCCCCATGCAGACACTAAGACGTCGCTTTTGCCCACCGCAGCCAGCACAGATAGTGGTCAGTAGATGTACGTCATCGTACAACATACAAGTTGGGCTAGCAACGCCATTCCCGGCCTCCAAGCTCCGTATAGCGTGAACCTCGGGTAAATCCCTAGAGATTCGGAATATCCCTAGATTGAAAGCTTGACTGAGGGGCCGTATTCTCTGGCGTGCAAAGTCGTACGACAACGTACAAGACAATCATAAAGACTCGCTACTATCTTTCAGGAGACAAGCTTGAAGCAGGCATTTCCCGTGTTGCGCCGTACCTTCGCCGCGCTGGCGCTCGCCGCCGTCGGCGCCACCGCCGCCCATGCCGCGGATGATTGGCCCAAAGCAAAACCGATCACGCTGGTGGTTCCGTTCGCGGCAGGCGGCACGTCTGACGTGCTGGGCCGCATGATCGCGCAGGAACTGGGCGCAAGCCTGAGTCAGACCGTACTGGTAGAAAACAAGGGCGGCGCGGGGGGTGTGCTGGGCGCCGACGCCGTGGCGCGCGCCAAGCCGGACGGCTACACGCTGCTGCTGGGCACCATCGCCACGCATGCGATCAACCCGTCGCTGCTGCCGGGCATCAACTACAACGCCGCCAAGGATTTCGCGCCGGTCATCTTGCTGGGCAGCATTTCCAATGTGCTGCTGGTGGGCGCGAACCAGCCGTTCAAATCGGTGCAGGACGTCGTGGCGGCCGCAAAAGCTAATCCGGACACGGTGGCGTTCGGCTCGGCCGGGCAGGGCACGTCGCAGCATTTGTCGGGCGAAGTGTTCAAGCAGCTGACGGGCGCGCATCTGACGCACGTGCCGTACCGGGGCAGCGCGCCCGCCATTCAGGACTTGATCGGCGGCCAGATTCCCAGTTCGTTCGAAACCGCACTGGTCGCGCTGCCGCATGTGCAAAGCGGCAAGGTGCGCGCGTTGGCCGTGACCTCGGCCAAGCGCACGGACGTGATGCCTGATGTGCCGACCATGCAGGAAGCGGGCGTGCCGGGCTTTGACGTCAGCAGCTGGCAGGCGATCTACGCGCCGGCCAACACGCCACCCGCCGTGGTCGACCGCTTGAACAAAGCGATTGCAACCATCATCGCCAAGCCGGACGTGAACACGAAGATGAAGGGCCTGGGCCTGGCCTACACGCCGAACACGCCGGCCGAGTTCACCGCCTTCCAGACGGCTGAGCAGGCCAAGTGGGCGAAGATCATCGCGGACGGGAATCTGCGAGCGCAGTAAGGTCGAGGAATCCTGCGGCGCTAAGGACTGGAACGCCAGCGGCGCGAGCGCTGCAAGCGTGGTCCGCTTAGTGCCCGCAGGAGAGAAAGTCAAATTATGAAGTTGTCATTAATAGCCGCCTGAAAAAACTTACGCTTGCGCTGGATTTGTTCGTTCCCAACTCCTTTTACGTTGTGGGAGAAGGTACCAGTGCAGAGCGCTCAACACGGGCGACATCGTTCGATAGTGGGTGAGATAGTTGTCGGGTTGGTCCTGGCCGTGACGGGCCAGCTGGGGCTGGCCGAGTCCCTGACGCCTGGCAACGCGGCGTTGCGCGCCACCGAGATCGAACGTCGTCAGGAGCAAGACCTGGGCGCGCAGCGCGCCCGCGCCGCTGTAAGGCCGGACGTACTGTCGCCCGCTGTGCCTGGCAACGGTGGCCTGGCCTTCCCGGCTGAAACGCCTTGCTTCGTGTTGCGCGACGTGGCCTGGGACGGGCCGCAGCCCCCTCCGAACTTGCGCAAGATGGCAGACGTGGCGGTGGGCGCCTGCGTGGGCGGCCAGGGTCTAAAGGCGCTGCAAGACCATCTGACCGCCGCGTTGATCGAGCAAGGGCTCATCACGGCGCGTGTATTGGTTCCCGAACAGTCGCTGGGCAGCGGGCGGCTTAGCTTGCGTTACGTGCCCGGCCAAATTTCGGCAGTAAAGGGCGAGGGTGTGATCGGCTGGTGGCGCACGGCGCTACCCACAGGCCCGGGAGGCGCACTCAACCAACGCGATCTGGACCAGGCGCTGGAAAACATCCGCCGCTTGTCCAGCCAGGCCGATGCGAGCATCGACGTGGCCCCCGGCCCCGAACTGGGCGACTCCGACATCGTGCTTCAACCCGGCTCGGGCAAGCGCTGGCATGGTTACGTGGGCGGCGACAACAGCGGCATCGACACCATCGGCAAGTACCAGGTGAACGCCGGACTGACGCTCGATTCGCCGCTGTTCCTGTATGACCAGATTTCAGTGGCGTGGAACAGCAATGCGCGGTGGCGCGACGGCGCTTCCAACACGCGCGCTGCGTCGGCCAACTACAGCATTCCCTTTGGCTACTGGTCGTTCTTTGCGGGCGCCAGCAAGTCTACCTATCGCCAATCGGTGGCGGGATTTGAAGAGCCCATTGTGTATGGCGGCACCACCAAGCAATTGCAGGCTGGCGTGTCCGTCGTGCCGTATCGCGGCCCCACGTACAAGGGCAATGCGTCTCTGACGCTGCTGCGCAAACGCACGGATAGCACGCTGAACGATGTACCCATCGAGGTGCAGCGCCGCGACGTCACCGGCTACGAAATCAGCTATGGCCATCGCCACTATCTGGGTCGATCGGTGCTGGACCTGGGCGGCGGCGTGCGCGGCACGCTGCCGCAATTTTCGGACGAGCCGGGGTATGTGTACGACGACCCGGACTGGAACGGGCGCAGCACCATCCTGTCTGCCAGCGCTGGCCTGTACCTGCCGTTCCAGATGGCGGAGCA
>CAJYKY010000249.1 GCA_913775005.1 uncultured Achromobacter sp. | reverse complement strand
GAAACCGGGAATCGCCAGAAAGGCGTCCCAGGTGATCGGCTTGCCCACCGCAATCAATACCAGCGGGAAAATCACGATGTTGTGCGCCAGAATGATCATGTTGCGCCACAGCTGGCGGAACACGTGCACGGCCAGCGGGATCGGCAATTGCTTGATCACCGCATCGGCGGCGATGAAGCTTGTGCAACCTTCGGTGATAGCGGCGGAGATAAATCCCCACAGAATCAGGCCGATGGCCAGAAACGGCAGGAACTCATCGGACGGCGATTTGAAAATCTGGCCAAACACGATGCCGATCGTGCCGATCATGACCCCCATGCTGATGGTGAGCCAGAAGGGGCCGAGTGACGAACGCCGATAACGTTGACGCACATCCTGCCAGCCTAGCGTGCCGACGAGGGAGTAACGCTTCAGTGCCGTGGCGATATCTGCGAGGGCGTTGACGATGAACATTTTATGGATAAGAACTTAATAGACGCGTTAACGGGTCAAAAGGAGAGCATACCGAACGACAGGTGCGTGTTGCGCAGCGATTATCGACATCGGGTCAGGGCAATAATGGCCGGTGCACCTGAGAAAGGCCACGGGACAGGTCGTCAGCAGTATTTACGGGAATCAACGTGTCAGGCAATGGGTAATGGTCACGTAATGCGACCTTGGCCCATTGATAACCCGCGGCTTCGACCGAATATAGAAACGCACGCTCGACGGCATGGGCCAGTGTGCCGTCGATCTGCCCGGATTCGTCGTCGAAATCTTCGAACTTCAATGCGAGATCGCGCAGCGTTCTGAGCGCATCCGTGCGGCACCAGAACATCGAGCCGGTTGGAAATTCCAGATAGATGCTTTCGTTGATGTCGACGCCCATCTTGCGCAGGAGATTGCGGCAGGAAGCGAAGTTCGCACCCCACCCCAGAATCGGGCGCAGATAAAACAGATGCTGCGGAAAGACCATCCCGACGCGGTCATGCTTGAGCAGTTCGAAAATGGACGCCACGATTTGCGGCGAACCCAGCAGATGCTCGTACAGGTACTTGCGCCAGTCGGCCAGCGGCGTGCCCCCATGCGGAGACTTTTTGGTGTGCAGGCTTAAAGCGAGGTCGTACCGATCGTAGACATCGCCAAAACCGTACAGTTTTGGCGCGATGTCGCGGCCCCGGTTTTCGAATACCCGTATCTCGACCGAGCCCTTGTCATAGCCGGCAAAGGCAGCCGCGATCTCTTCGCGCTTTTGCTCGGAGGTGGTGGATATATACAAGTCGAGCTGGCCCGGCACATTTTCCAGGTAGCCGCGCATTTCCGCGCACAGTTCCGGGTAGAACGCATGGATGATGGCGCACGCACGGCGCGTATCGCGTTCAGCCGGATGGGCAAATGGAACCTCGAACGCAAAATCGTTCTCGTCGTCCGGGCGGTTGCCACGCGCCGCTGCCGCCGCCGCAGCGGCTGCGGCAGCATCCGGGGCTGACAGCGCCTGCTTGATGCCTTGCAGCCCGCCTTGGCGGAACAGCCGTAAGGCCTTGGCGGCCGCAGGCAGCACGCCGCCTTCGGAGTGAGCCAGGTGCCGGGCGCGTCGCAGCGCAGAGAGGTACTTACTAAACGCCATGATCAGGAGAGATTCCGTCTTGCTGGGCAATAGCCCAGGCCCAGGTTCGTTGCATGCCTTCGTCGAACGACACCTGCGGCGCCCAACCGAGTTCGCGATTTGCCAGCGTGATATCCAGAATGCTGCGGGGGATGTCGACCGGCCGGCCCGGCGAAAACTGGATTTCGGGCGTGACGCCCGAGACGCGTTTGATCACGTTCAGGATGTCAAGCAGGCTGCGGCCCTGGCCGCCGCCGATATTGAAGACGCGCGACGGGCCTTGGTGTTGAGCCGCCGCCAACAATGCGTCCACCACATCCGTTACGTAAACGTAGTCACGCACGGCGCTGCCATCGCCCCAGATATGAATGGGTTCGCGCGACGCGCATTGGTGCATGAAAGCGGCAATGACGCCCTGGCTTTTCAACGCGGTCTGGTAGGGGCCAAACGGGTTGGCGACGCGCAATACGCGGTAATCCAGGCCGTGCAGGTATTCGTACAGGCCCAGATATTTTTCAATCGCCAGTTTGGATATGCCATAGGCAGTGATCGGATTCGTTGGCGCGGATTCCGGGGTCGGCACTTGTTGCGGCAAACCGTAAATGGTGCCGCCCGACGAGATGAAGATCACGCGTTTGACGCCGGCTTCGCGGCACGCCTCCAACAGCCGCAGCGTTGGCGCGACGTTGGATTGCAGGTCGGCAAGCTTGTCGATGTTTGCGGACGCCGGGGTGGTGGCGTTGACCAGGTGAAAGACGGTATCGCAACCCGAGATCGCCGTCGCGACGCTGGTGGGTTCGGTGAAGTCGCCCGGAATCCACTCAATGCCGGTCATGGCAGAGGGAAATGATTGACGCCGGCCAAAGGCCCGCAGCGAGGCTACGCGCGGTTGCAGCGCCAGGCAAAGGTTCGTGCCCAGAAAACCACCTGCGCCCAGGACGGCGCAGCGCATCTGCGAAAGTTGTGGCAATGGTGCGGTCAAGACTCGATCCTTGATTGGGCCGGTACGGGCGTCGTCCCGGCCAAACCGGACAGAATAGCACCCAGCCGCCGGCCTTCCTCTGCCCAATCGGTTGCCGCGCTTGTCGCAAAGCCGCCGGCTCGCAGCCGATCAGCCTCTTCCGGCGAGCGGAGCAGGTCGCAGATGGCATCGGTCAGCGCGGGAACGGTCGGGCGCTCGAGGCGGGCGTTGTCGTCGGTCAGCAGCCACTCGGTATACGGGGCGCGGTTGCTGACGACAGGTACGCCGCAGGCCATCAGTTCCAGCGGAAGCAAGGACAGGTTCGAAAAGGACAGCACCAGCGCCACGTCACATTGGCAGTACAGGTCCGGCAGGTCGGCGATATCGACAATGCCCGGGTTCTCGTAAGAGAAGGGTATTTCAAATTCGGTCAGATCCGCGCCGGCCAGCACGATATGCGTGCCGGGCAGTTGGCGCACGACTTCGGAGAGCACAAGGATTCCCAATTCAAACGAACGGCGAGGCGTGTTTGGGCGGGCGTAAAAGAAGACGCGCTTCTGAGCCGGGTTGCGCCGTGGCAGGGGTTTGTAAAGATCGCGGTCGTAGGAAAAACCGATGGCGTGGGTGGGCATGCCGTAATCGCGCCGCAGCGTGTCGGCCAGCCACGAGCCAGCGGTGATGCCGGTGAAACCAAAACGGTAGGTTTCTTCGGCGAACGTGCTGGCAGACCCGGACGGGAAGAACCAGGGTTCAAAATCCTGAACGAAATAGCACTTGTGGCGCGTCGCCTGGAAATTCCTGACGTCGTAAGCGGTATGCCAGGCGGTCGCCAGCGAGATATGGGCGGGCGGCGCCTGATCCGTACCGATATAGACGCGCGCCGCCAGCGGGAAGAACCACGCCGCGATTTCCCGTTCGACCAGCGCCGGATCCTGCCCCGGAGCATCAGTGATGATGATCCTGCATTCAAAGCCGAGCTGTTCCAGATAGCGCACAAAGCGGAAGATATTCAGGTGCCCGCCCGACCCGCGTCCCACCGCCGGAATAAACCAGTTGACGGTGTTGGGCGCCGCGTCACCTTCCTGGAAGGGCTTACCGACCGGCGTCTCCAGCACGAATGCGTATTGGCGAATGATCTCCGCCTTGCCCATTGCCTTGCGGCGCATCGTCCGAACGGCCTGGCGGCACATGGGGATGACGCCGTGTTGCGCACGATACTTGTTGGCCGCCTTCAACAGCCGGGGAATTTTTGCAAGCTTCATTGCGGTTTACCCCCCGAGTTCGCCATGGGCAGGCCCAGTAGCAAGCGCCGGTCCCGAGACAGCCAATGGCGCAGCTTCACGGGGAGCTTGTCGGCGCGCGAACCCAGGTAATGGCCGAGCGACCGGGCAAGGTTGTCCAAGGGCGTCTTCAACACTAGTGACAGATGCGTGCGATGCATGCCGGTGCGCCGCGCGTAGCGCAGGTCGTTCACGGTATGAGCGACCCAGCTCTTGAGCATGTGCAGCACATTGCGCGACAGCACGTAACCGAACAGGCGGTACAGCGCATACGACTCGTCAAAGCTGCGTTGCAGCTTTTCAATCAGCGGATAGTCGTGCGAATGGTAGACCGCGCCCTGTGCGCAATAAGCTTTTTTCCAGCCCGCTTCAACAATGTGTTTGGCCCAGATCTGGTCTTCGGCGAAGTCGACATCGGGATAGGGATGCGACTGCCATACCGAACGGCGCAGCAAGGCGTTGTTATCGGAAAAGAAGTGCAGCCGCTGGCGATAGGATTCGTCACGATCGTAGCGGGCACGGTCCGTCAATTCGACGACAGGTTCGGCGGCGAAATTGGCAAAGTGCGCTTCCAGATCCCGCCTGGTGTAGGGGCTGGCGCTTGGGTAGGCGATATGACGGCCGAATACCCCGGCGATGCGGGAATCGGCGTCAGCCGTCTGCACCATGGCCTCTAGCCAGTGTTCATCCACCGGCAGGGCGTCGTGCGTAATGACGACGGCATATTCGCCTTCGGTATTCGCGACCGCAAAATTGCGCGTCTTTCCGTGGCCGAATTCGGTGGGCTTGATTTGAATCAGGCGAACTCGCGGGTCGCCGAATGCTCGCACAAATTCAACGCTGCCGTCGGTGGAGCCGGAGTCGACAACCAGCACGTCGTAATCGAACGACGCCTGCTGCTTGCAGACGGCCGTCAGCACCTCCCGGAAAACGGGACCGGGATTTTTCATCGGAATGACGACCGACGCTTTCAAGGCGTGGGCCGGGGCATCCCGCTGCGGCGTCGACGGATCAGGAATAGACATGCGCGTCGGCCAGAGGCAGTCCTTGCCCGTCTTTCACTGAAAGCGTGGGTTCGGTGTCCAAAGGCCATTCGATATTGAGTTCGGTGTCGTTCCAGGCGATGCAGCGCTCGTGCTCGGGCGCGTAGTAGTCCGTCGTCTTGTAGAGGAACTCGGCGGTATCGCTCAGCACCAGGAAGCCGTGGGCGAACCCCGCCGGCACCCATAGCTGATGCTTGTTTTCTTCCGACAGGATTGCGCCCACCCACTGGCCGAAAGTCGGCGACGACTTCCGGATATCCACGGCGACATCGAATACGCTGCCCTGAACCACCCGCACGAGCTTGCCCTGAGCCTGTTCAATCTGATAATGCAGGCCGCGCAAAACCCCCTTCACGGATCGCGAATGGTTGTCCTGGACGAACTCGACCTTCGAGCCAATGGCCGCCTCGAATGCCTTCTGGTTGTAGCTTTCGTAAAAGAAGCCGCGTTCGTCACCAAATACCTTGGGTTCGATCAGCACGACTTCAGGAATGGCCAGCGGGGTCGCTTTCATTAATAAACCTTCTCGACAAGCAGCCGCTGCAAGTATTTACCATAGCCGTTCTTGGCAAGCGGGGCCGCCAGCGCTTCAAGCTGCTCGGCAGAGATCCATTGACGGCGATACGCGATCTCTTCCGGACACGCGACCTTCAAGCCTTGGCGGTTTTCCAGCGTGGCAATGAACTGGCTAGCTTCCAGCAGCGATTCATGCGTGCCGGTGTCCAGCCAGGCATAACCACGGCCCATGATTTCCACCGACAGCTTGCCCTGTTCGAGGTAGGCGCGGTTCACGTCGGTGATTTCAAGTTCCCCGCGCGGCGACGGCTTGATGCTCTTGGCGATGTCCACCACCTGGCGGTCGTAGAAATACAGTCCGGTAACGGCGTAATTGGACTTCGGAACCTTCGGCTTTTCTTCCAGCGACAACACCTTGCCGTCTTCGTCGAACTCGGCCACGCCATAGCGTTCGGGGTCATGCACGTGATAGGCAAAGACGCTGGCGCCATCGGCACGGTTGTTGGCGTTGTCCAGCAACTGGTGGAAGTCGTGGCCGTAGTAGATGTTGTCGCCCAGCACCAGGGCCGAGACGTCATTGCCGATGAACTGTTCGCCAATGATGAACGCTTGCGCCAAGCCATCGGGGGAGGGCTGGACGGCATATTGCAGATTCAGGCCCCATTGCGAGCCGTCGCCCAGCAACTGCTGAAAGCGCGGCGTGTCCTGCGGCGTCGAGATGATGAGGATGTCTTGAATACCCGCCAGCATCAACGTCGTCAGGGGGTAATAAATCATCGGCTTGTCGAACACCGGCAGCAACTGCTTGCTGATGGCCAGCGTGGCGGGGTGCAGGCGAGTGCCGGAGCCGCCTGCCAGGATGATGCCTTTGCGTTTCATGTGGGAGTTTCCAGTTTCGTCAGTTGATCGATGGCGCGGTTGGCGTGAACAGTCCAGTCAGGGAGCGCGATGCCAAGCGCCTGCCGCAGCTTGGCGGTGCTTAGCGTGGAATTCTTGGGACGCTGCGCGGCCGTGGGATATTGGTCGGTGCCAATGGCGTGAATATTTTCGGAAGAGAGCTTCAGCGCGGCGCCGTTATCGTTCGCGCGGCCGATGATGTGCTGGGCAAACTGGTGCCAAGAGGTCGAGCCGTCAGCGGTCAGGTGATAAATGCCGCTGGAAAGTTGGCCTTGGCGATGCGCAGCAATGGCCACCAGGGTCAGATCGGCGATGAGTTCAGCGCTGGTGGGGGTGCCATGCTGATCTGCGACGACGTTCAAGGAATCGCGATCGCGCGCCAGGCGCAGCATCGTTTTCAGGAAGTTGCCGCCATGATTCGAATACACCCAGCTGGTGCGGAAAATCAACGCG
Source organism: uncultured Achromobacter sp. (assembly GCA_913775005.1). GTDB lineage: Bacteria > Pseudomonadota > Gammaproteobacteria > Burkholderiales > Burkholderiaceae_B > Achromobacter. The sequence continues at coordinate 4,966 of CAJYKY010000249.1, read as the reverse complement.
TCACACCCGGACTCGATAATCGCGGCCTCTCCGGCCAGTTTTGTGGCGCCATATATGTTCTGTGGATTCGTGAAATCGCTTTCGACGTAGGCAGCGGCGCTTTCACCGTCAAACACATAATCTGTCGAATAATGCACCAGCAATGCGCCCGTTGCGCGCGCAATGTTTGCGATTTCTGCAACCGCATCGGTATTGACGCGGCGGGCAGCGTCTTGATCGCTTTGGGCCTTGTCCACGGCGGTGTAGGCGGCGGCGTTGACGATGACGGCGGGCGCCGCCTCGCGCAAGGCCGACGCCAATGCGGCGGGATCTGCAAGGTCGCATTCCTTGCGGTCGAAGGCTGACACGGGGCCCAACGGCAACAACGTGCGTTGCAGCTCGTGGCCCACCTGCCCATTCTTGCCTAGGAGAACAATCCGCATAGTGGCTTATATCTTGTTGAAGACGGCCGCTACCAGCAGGCCAAGGTTGCCCAACGCGGTCTGACGATAGACCCCGGATTTCAGGATGCCGACAACCCGGCCGACAGGCCCTTTCTTCCTCGCCGCAGCAAATCGATTGAACGTCTCGCGGTTCTGCTCTGTCAACTGCGCCTGAAGGGGGGTCAGCATCTGGATGTTACGGTCGTTCCAGTCACGCAGGTGCCCGGCCAGCAGCATGCGAATGCGCTCGATACGCGCACCAATGCTCGCATTTGCACCGATCAGGTTGCCGCCGTGCTGGCGGTACAGCAACGACGGACGGGGATCGTAGTGAACCTTCCCGCCACAGGCGCTGATCAGCAGATACACCCACCAGTCATGCGCGACCGCCTTGGGCTGCGGGCCGGCGTTCAACAGTAGCTGGCGGGCCGCGTCGTTGAACACCATCGTGTTGCCGCCGCCGACGTTCTGCGTCAAGGCATTGGCGAACGACGGAGGCCGCGTGAACAGCGGAGATTGGCCGATCGGCGCGCCCGCGCCGTCCACCAGCGCTGTGCGGGTGCAGTACAGCGCCGGCATGCCCGCCGGAACGGATGCGTGCCATTGCACGGCGCGTTCCAGCTTTTCTGCATGCCACACGTCGTCTTGATCCGAGTAGGCGTACAGGTCGGCTTGAATGTCCGGGTTGCACGTCAGCGACAGGAAATTTGCGACAAAGCCTTTACGCGGACCGTTGAACACCCGCATCTGGCCCGGCCGCCACTTGCTTTCGTAACGGGCCAGAATGGCAAGCGTGTCGTCTTTGGAACCATCGTCCGACGCGCACACCACCCAGTCGGAATGGGTTTGCGCTTCGAACGACTCCAACTGCTCGGGCAGATATTGCTGGCCGTCGTAAGTGCACAAGAGAATGGCAACTTTTTGGCTCACTGGGCCACCTGTACTGATACGAATCTATTGGCAAGCCTGGAAAGGCAGCGAGGGAGGTGACGGTTGGAACGCATGCCCGTTGCAGGGGTGCGTTCCGGCGTTCTCCGCAAAGGGAGAACGGGTTGCAGCGAAATGGCTAACGGAAGGTCCGTAATGGATTTATCAGCTGCAACCGTTGCGACGACATCACGAAGAATATTGAGTATTGACCCAATTGCGGTAAGAACCGCTAGTTACGTTGGCGACCCAGCCGGGGTTGTCCAGATACCACTGGACCGTTTTCCGGATACCCGTTTCAAACGTTTCGGCCGGACGCCATCCCAATTCGCGTTCCAGCTTGCTTGCGTCGATGGCGTAGCGGCGATCGTGACCGGGGCGGTCTTTGACGAACGTCACCTGATCCTTGTACGACTTGCCGTCGGCGCGCGGGCTGAGTTCGTCCAGCAACGTACACAACGTGCCGACGACGTCCAGGTTGGCCTTCTCGTTCCAGCCGCCCACGTTATAGGTTTCACCGACCGTGCCCGCTTCCAGCACGCGGCGGATGGCGCTGCAATGGTCTTTGACATAGAGCCAGTCACGGATCTGCTGGCCGTCGCCGTAGATCGGCAGGGGCTTGCCGGCAAGCGCGTTGTGAATCACCAGCGGGATCAGTTTTTCGGGGAAATGATACGGGCCGTAGTTGTTCGAACAGTTGGTGGTGAGTACCGGCAAACCGTAGGTGTGGTGATAAGCGCGCACCAGGTGATCGCTGGCAGCCTTGCTGGCCGAGTACGGGCTGTTCGGCTCGTATTGGTTGGTTTCGCGGAAGGCGGGATCGTCTTTGTCGAGCGAGCCGTAAACCTCGTCGGTCGACACGTGCAAAAAGCGGAAATCGCGCTTTTCCTGTTCGGGCAATTCCGACCAATACGCGCGCACAGCTTCCAGCAGATGGAAGGTGCCGACGATGTTGGTCTGGATGAATTCGCCGGGACCGTGGATCGACCGGTCAACGTGCGATTCCGCCGCAAAATTGAGAATGGCGCGCGGCTTGTGTTTGGCGAGCAGGGCTGCCACCAGCGTCACATCGCCGATATCGCCATGCACCAATTCATGGTTCGGGTTACCGGCAAGCGACGCCAGATTTTCCGGGTTACCCGCATAGGTGAGCTTGTCGAGCGTAATGACCGGCTCGTTGCTGGAATCGAACCAGTCCAGGACAAAATTCGAACCGATGAAGCCGGCTCCGCCAGTGACAATAATACTCATTATTTATTAAATCCTTGAGCTGTGAGCGCGGTGCGCAAACCCGCTCGATAACCCGTGATTATGCCGCAACTCCCCCATTCTCACCTAGAATATGAAACAAAGTGTGCCATGACATCGCCTTGTTACAGCGGCCGGGTCCACAAGCGTAAAGCCCGCCGCCTTGCATTTGATCTCAGGAGTTACGTGGCCTTACGCGCGTTTGGGCTTGCCCAGAATACGTCCCCGGTTCCCTCTGCCTGGTTGATACAGCGCGCCAACACAAACAACAGATCCGACAGCCGATTCAAATACTGCCGGACCGGCGGGTTCACCGGTTCCACGCGCGCCAGCGCCACCACTGCCCGTTCCGCGCGCCGGCACACCGTACGCGCCACGTGCGCTTGCGCTGCGCCGCGTGTGCCGCCAGGCAGGATGAATTCGCGCAGCGGCGGGAGGGCGGCGTTGTAATGCTCCAAGCGGGCGTCCAGGCGCGCGATCTGGTCTTCGGTGACTGCGGTGTGGCCCGGGATGCATAGCTCGGCGCCCATGTCGAAAAGGTCGTTCTGAATCGCCATCAGGTCCATCGAGATCTCGGGCGACAGCGGTTCGGTCAGCAGCACGCCCAGCACGCTGTTCAGTTCATCCACATCGCCCAGCGCCGCCACGCGGGGGGCGTCTTTGGCAATGCGAGATCCGTCCCCCAGTCCCGTCGTGCCGTCGTCTCCCGTGCGGGTGGCAATGACAGATAAGCGGTTGGCCATGGGAAACGTCCTGAAATGGGTAATTGAGGGGGGTTGCGTCCAGCGGTAAGCGTACGCCCCGTGCGCTGGGCGGGCTCGAAAACATCCGTCAGGATTGTTGCGTTATGCCGCCGGAACGGTTTCATAACGGCGGTATCCTAGCACTGTGTAAAGCGGCGGGGCGGAGCGCCCGGCCCTTTTGCTTTCGCTGTTATGGAGGATGCCTGTATGGCTTTTAACCGCAAATATGCAATGCCCATGGCTGTCGCCACCGCGATGGCTGTTGTGACTCTGGCGACGCCGCTGGCCTTTGCGCAGCAGGCGGATGCCAGCGGTGAAGTGCGCCGCGTGGATCCGGCCGCGGGCAAAGTGACGATCAAGCATGACGAGATCAAGGCGCTGGACTTGCCCGCCATGACGCTGGTCTACGATGCCGACCCGGCGCTGCTCGCCAAGATCAAGGCGGGCGACAAGGTCCGCTTCACGGCCACGCGCAAGGATGGCAAATACGTGGTGACCGCGATCACGAATTGATGGGCGCGCGCTGATCCGCGGGTAAAGAAAAACGCCGTGTCCGCAATCAAGCGGAACACGGCGTTTTGCTTCGTGCCGGACGCCGCTTGCGCGGCGGCCATCATGGCTTACAGCACGTAGCGCGCCAGATCCTGGCTGCTGGCGGCTTCGGCCAATTGCGCGTTGACGTAGGCGGCGTCGATCTTCACGTGCTTGTCCTGGCTGGACGTGGCGTCGAACGACAGTTCGTCCAGCAGCTTTTCCATCACCGTGTACAGGCGGCGAGCGCCGATGTTTTCGGTGGTTTCGTTGACGTCGTAGGCCAGTTCGGCCAGGCGGCGCACGCCTTCGTCCGTGAATTCCAGCTGCACGTCTTCGGTGGCCATCAGCGCGGTGTACTGCTTGGTCAACGAGGCGTCCGTGTCGGACAGGATGCGCACAAAGTCTTCGGCGGTCAGCGATTCCAGTTCGACGCGGATCGGGAAGCGGCCCTGCAATTCAGGGATCAGGTCCGACGGGCGGGCCAGGTGGAACGCGCCCGATGCGATGAACAGGATGTGGTCGGTGCGGACCATGCCGTAACGCGTGTTGACGGTGGTGCCTTCCACCAGCGGCAGCAGATCGCGCTGCACGCCCTGGCGCGACACGTCGGCGCCGCCGGATTCCTGGCGCGCGGCGATCTTGTCGATCTCGTCCAGGAACACGATGCCGTTCTGTTCAACGTTGTTGATGGCGACGGTGCGCAGGTCTTCTTCGTTGACGCGCTTGGCGGCTTCTTCGTCGATGATCAGCTTGAAGGCTTCACGCACCTTCATCTTCTTGGGCTTTTTCTTGTCGCGTGCCATGCCGGCGAACATGCCGCGCAGCTGCTCGGCCATTTCTTCCATGCCGGGCGGCGTCATCACGTCCATTTGCGGCGCGGCCTGGGCGACTTCGATCTCGATTTCCAGATCGTCGATCTTGCCTTCGCGCAGGCGCTTGCGGAAGGTTTGGCGGGCGCTGTTGTCTTCGCCGCGTTCCGGTTCGCCGGAGGCGCCGCGAGGCGGCGGCACCAGCGCGTCAAGGATGCGGTCTTCGGCGGCGTCTTCGGCCTGGGTGCGCACGCGGCGCATTTCCAGTTCGCGCGTTTGCTTG
>CAJYKY010000248.1 GCA_913775005.1 uncultured Achromobacter sp. | reverse complement strand
CAGGTCAAGCGCGACCGCTATGCGCTGCCGCAGCAATGGCCCGGCTTCATCTTCGGCGATGTGGCCGATGATTCCCGCCGCACGTTCGGCGAGCTGCCCGAAGCCGCGCTGGACGACAAGGGTTTCGCGCAGTTGGAAGTGAACCCGAACACGTCCGGCACGCATTCGCCGATGAAGGTGCGCGTGTCGGCCAGTTTGCTGGAATCGGGCGGCCGTCCGGTGGTGCGTTCGATTGAACGCAGCGTCTGGCCCGCCGACAAGCTGATTGCCGTGCGTCCGCAATTTGACAGCGACGTGGCGCGTGAAGGCGCGCCCGCCGGTTTTGAAGTCATCCGCGTCAACGCCCAGGGCAAGATTGAACCGCTGCCCGAAGCGCAGATGCGCCTGTACCGCGAAGAACGCCAATACTACTGGCGCTTCGATGACCAGCGCGGCTGGAACAGCGGCTACACCGAAACCGACGAACTCGTCGATTCGCGCGAAATTTCGCTGAAAGACCGTGGCCAGCTGACCGTGCCGGTCAAGTGGGGCCGCTATCGCCTGGAAATCGCTGACCCGGAAACGGGTGAGACCATGCGCTATCGCTTCTACGCGGGCTGGAACGCGCAAGATGCCGACGCGATGGGCAACCGCCCCGACCGCGTGCAAATGAAACTGGAAGGCGTGCCCGCCAAGCCGGGCGATACCGTCAAGGTCACGCTGACGCCGCCGCATGACGGCCAGGCGTTGGTCACGGTGGAAGGCGATCGCATGTTGTGGTCGACTTGGGTGGCCGTGAAGGCGACCGGCACCGTTGTCGAAATCCCGATCAACAAGGATTGGAAGCGTCACGACCTGTACGTGGCTGCCGCCGTGTTCCGCCCGGGTAGCGAGGGCGACCGCGTGACGCCGGCCCGCGCGCTGGGCCTGGCGTTCCTGCCGATTGCCAGCGCCGACCGCAAGCTGGACGTCAAGCTGACCGCCGCGCCCAAGGCCGTGCCGGAAACGAAGACGACCGTGCGGGTGAAGGTCGATGGCGCCCAGGGCAAGCAGGCCACGGTGACCTTGTCTGCCGTGGACGTGGGCATCCTGAATATCAACCAATACGCCACGCCCGATCCGCTGGATTATTTCTTCGGCAAGCACCGCTACGCGCCCGAACTGCTCGACATGTACGGCAAGCTGATCGAAAAAATGGACGGCACCAAGGGCAAGCTGAAGTGGGGCGGTGACGCCGCCATGCGCGGTGACAGCAAGAGCCTGCCGAAGAAGGTCAAGCTGGTGGACCTGTTCTCGGGCCCGGTGACGCTGAACGCGCAAGGCGAAGCGGACATCCCGCTGGACTTGCCCGATTTCAACGGCACACTGCGCCTGATGGCCGTGGCCTTCACGGCCGACAACTACGGCAGCACCGACACCGAAATGGTGGTGGCGGCGCCGATCGTGGCCGAGCTGAACACGCCGCGCTTCATCACCCCGGGCGACCAGGCTGCGATTGCGCTGGACGTGTCCAACCTCAGCGGCTCCGACCAGAAGATCACGGTCAAGCTCGAAGCGCTGGATCCGCTGGCCATCACGGATGGCGCGCGCACGCTGACGCTGAAGGACAAGCAACGCACCATCGTGCGCTTTAACGCCACGACCACCGGCTCGTACGGGCTGGGGTTGATGCGCCTGACCATCGACGGGCAGGGCGCGGGTAAGCCCGTGCACATCGTGCGCGAATCCGTGCTTCAGGTGCAGCCCGCCTACGCCGGCGAGCGCCAGGTGCGCCGTCTGCGCCTGAATCCGGGCGAGACCAGCGCTGCGCAAGCCGCGTGGGTGTCTTCGTATTACCCGGATTCGGCGCTGGTCAGCCTGACCGTGTCGAACCGTCCGCCGTTCAACGTCAACCGCCTGGTCGAAGGCCTGCTGGCGTATCCGTATGGATGCACCGAGCAGACCATCAGCCGTGCGTTGCCGTGGGTGTTGATCGACGAAGACGTGGCCAAGCAATATGGTCTGAAGCCGCATTCGCAAGCGGAACGCGCCGCGCAGGTGTCGGGCGCCATCGCCCGCCTGTCCGGCATGCGCAACGCCGTGGGGTCGTACAACCTCTGGAGCGGTTCGACCTCGCGCGATGTGTGGCTGACGGCCTACGCCGTGGGCTTCCTGCAAGATGCGCGGGACAAGGGCTTTGAAGTGCCTGAAGCCACGCTGGACCGTTCGCGTCAGTGGCTGCTGGAGCAAGTGCAGCAGACGTCCAACAGCTTCGGCACGTGGTCGGTGAACCTGCGCCGCAACGTCGAGGCCGGCCGTATCGACGGCAGCGACGCCAACATCCTGCGAGAAGACCATCGCCGTTTCGCCGGTCTGGCGACCGCCGTGCTGGCGCTGGCTCGCGACAAGAAGGCGCCGCTTGCCACCGTGCGTCAGCTGTTCGACAACTACCAGGAACGCGCGCGTTCGCCGCTGCCGCTGATCCAGCTGGCAGCTGCCTTCAAGCTGATGGGTGACGAAGGGCGCATGAAGTCCGCGCTGGACGCCGCCATGGCGCGCGAGTACGGCTTCCCCCGTCGCAACTACACCGCTTATCACGATGAGTGGCTGGGCGACTACGGCAGCAGCGTGCGCGACTACTCGCTGGCCTATGCGCTGGCGAACCAGTACGGCTTGAAGCACGAGCGTCTGGAGAACCTGTTGACGCAACTGACGGCGCGCCTGGGCAATCGTTCGTACCTGTCGACGCAGGAACGCATGTCGTTGTTGCTGGCGGCACGCGCCATCGGTGGCGACAAGAGCACGCCGTGGGAAGCCGCGGTGACGGTCAACGGCACGCGCCGCGCGCTGGATGGCGGCAAGACCGATCAGACCATCTCGCTGTCGGCCGCAGATCTGGCCAACACGCAGATCGTCAACACGGGCTCGCAATCGCTGTTCGTCGAATACGACATCCAGGGCAGCCCGACGGTTGCGCCCAAGCCGCGCAACGACGTGATCCAGCTCAAGCGTGGCTGGTATCGCCCCGACGGCAAACCGTGGGATGGCGGCACGCTGCAAACCGGCGACATGCTGGTGGTGTGGGTGCAGGCAAGCGCCAATCAGTCCATCCCCGATGCGCTGATCGAAGATCGCGTGCCGGCGGGCTTCGAAGTGGAGAACTTGAACCTGTCGCAAAGCCCCGAGATGCAGGAATGGACGATTGGCGGACGCCGCGTGGCCGAAGCGATGTCGGATTCCAACATCAAGCATCGGGAATTCCGTGATGACCGCTATGTGGCGGCGGTGTCGTTGGGCCGCGGCAAGGTGGACGTGTTCTATCTGGTGCGCGTCGTGACGCCGGGCCGCTATGCGGTGCCGTCGACGGTGGCCGAGGACATGTACCGTCCTGAAATCCGTGGCGTGGGTGAGCAGTGGAGCACGGTCGACATCCGCGATCGCGGCGCCAAGCGTCCTTGACCGCCGCCGCCTCCCCCACGGCGGGCGCCCAGCGCGTCCGCCGCTGGCGGCGGCGCGGCATCATCGCGGCCAGCGTGTTGTTTGCGCTGGCCGCGTTGTTATTCGTGCTGGACCGCCTGTACCCGCTGCCCCGTATCGACTCGGGCGGCGCGGCCGTGGTCGTGGCCGCCGACGGCACGCCGCTGCGCAACTATCCCAGCCGTGACGGCATCTGGCGCTATCCGGTCAAGCCGGATCAGGTGTCGCCCCACTATCTGGAAACGCTGCTGACGTACGAAGACCGGTGGTTCTACTGGCACCCGGGCGTCAACCCCGTAGCGCTGGCGCGCGCGGGCTGGCAGTGGGCCACCAACCGCCGCATTGTGTCGGGCGGCTCTACGCTCACGATGCAGGTGGCGCGTCTGATCGACCCGCAACTGGCGGGCAAGCCGTCGCGTTCGATGTCCGCAAAGTTGCGGCAAGCCTGGCGAGCCATCCAGCTGGAAATGCATTACAGCAAGGACGAGATCCTGTCGCTGTACCTGACCCATGCGCCCATGGGCGGCATCGTGGAAGGCGTGGAGATGGGGTCGCGGCTGTGGCTGGGCAAGCCGTCCCGCGACCTGAGCCCGGCCGAGGCCGCGATGCTGACCGCCTTGCCGCAGGCCCCGTCCCGCTTGCGTCCGGACCGCCACCCCGAGGCCACGCAGGCTGCCCGCGACAAGGTGCTGGACCGCATGGCCGA
>CAJYKY010000247.1 GCA_913775005.1 uncultured Achromobacter sp. | reverse complement strand
TGAAGCCATTGACCGCTACAAGCAGTACCAGATCTGGAAGACGTCGCCGCTGGTGACGGCCGAGGCCATGACCAAGCTGCAAGACATGCTGATTGCCAGCGCCGTCATGAAAGACACAGCACGCGTGAAGTACGAAGACGTGGTGGTGGCCGACTTTGCGAAGAAGGTGCAGTAATGGGCGCCGCCATCCATAACCTGAAGCCGGCCGCCGCCACCGCCAAGATCGAGCTGCAAGAGGTGTGCCTGTCTTACTTCACGACCGAAGGCGAAACCGAGGCGTTGTCGAACGTGTCGTTTTCACTGGCGCCTGGCGAGTTCGTGAGCCTGATCGGCCAGAGCGGCTGTGGCAAAAGCACCTTGCTGTCGCTGATTGCCGGGTTGATTGCGCCGACGGCGGGCGCGGTGATGATCGACGGCCAGCGCGTGACCAAACCCAATCCGCGCATCGGCTACATGTTGCAGCAGGACTATCTGTTTGAATGGCGCACCATTCTGGACAACGTGATGCTGGGCGCGGAAATCCAGGGCCGGCGCGACGCGCGCAGCGAGGCGCGCGCCGTGCACCTGCTTTAAAAATGCGGGCTGGGCGCGTTCTTGACGCACACGCCGCGCCAGTTGTCGGGCGGCATGCGCCAACGCGCGGCGCTGGCCCGCACGCTGGTGACCGAACCCGATGTGATCCTGCTGGACGAACCCTTTTCCGCGCTGGATTCGCAAACGCGGCTGGCGATCTCGGATGAAGTGGTTGACATCCTGCGCCGCGAAGGCAAGACCGTGGTGCTGGTCACGCACGATATCGGCGAAGCCATTGCCATGACGGACCGCGTCATCGTGCTGTCGCGCCGGCCCGGCCGCCTGAAAAGCCAATACCGCATCCACTATGGCGACGGCGCACGGCCCACGCCCTTCCAGGCGCGCTCCCGCCCGGAATTCAATACCTATTTCAAACAGCTGTGGGACGAGCTGGACGTCCACGTGGAGGGTTGAACCATGAACGCGCCCATCGCCAACACCGTACCCCTGCGCGCCGTCCGCGCGCCCAGTGAAAAGTATCTGGACTACCTGCGGCGGGACCGCGCGCGCAAGCGCAACATCCGGCTGACGCAGGCATTGCTGCTGGTTGTGTTCCTGTGCGCCTGGGAAATCCTGCCGCGCATGCACATCCTGAATCCGCTTTTGACGAGCTACCCCAGCGCGCTGTGGCCCACGTTCTTTGAACTGTGGAATCACGGCCAACTGGGCAAGCACATCATGACCACGCTGTCGGCCACCTTGGTCGGCTTCACGCTGAGCATGGTGATCGGCATTGTGGTGGCCGCCGCGCTGTGGTGGTCGGACTTTCTGTACAAGGTGCTGGACCCATTCCTGGTGGTGGCCAACGCCATGCCGAAGATCGCCTTCGTGCCGATCTTCTACCTTTGGCTAGGGTCGGACTACGCCGTGTACGGCATGGCGGTGGCCATCGCCGTGTTCGTCACGATCATGGTGGTGTACGCGGGCTTTCGCGGCATCGACATGAATAAGGTCAAGCTGGCCCACACCTTTGGCGCAAGCCGGTGGCAGGTGCTGACCAAGGTGGTGCTGCCCGGCAGCGTGCCTACCTTGATTGCGGCCGTGAAGATGAACATCGGCCTGGCGCTGGTGGGCGTGATCGTGGGCGAATTCCAGTCGGCCGATTCCGGCCTGGGCTTTTTGATCATGAATGGCAGCCAGGTGTTCAAGCTGAACATCGTCATGACCGCCATCGCCATGCTGGCGCTGATTTCCAGCGTGATGTATCTGATCATCTACCGCGTGGAAGCCGCCGTGACGCGGCGCTACGGCTAAGGAACTCTGATGGAATTTCCGCAATGGGTACAGGATCGCGTCGTGGCCCGTCAGGGCTGCCTGCATCCCTACGACGAATTGCCCGCCGCCCGCACGGCCGTGGTGGTGGTGGACATGCAGCAGTACTTCACGCTGCCCGGCTACCAGGGCGAATGCGCGCCGGCGCGCGACATCATCCCCGCCGTGAATCGGCTGTGCAATGCGGTGCGAGCAGCGGGCGGCGTCATCGTCTGGATACAGACGGCGTCCGACCATGCCGACGCGTTCTGGTCGCACCACCACGGCGTGATGCTGACGCCCGAACGCAGCGCGCGGCGGCTGGAGACGCTGCGCCGGGATTCTCCGGGCTTTGCGCTGCATCCGGACCTGCAAGCGCACGACACCGACCTGCGCGTGGTGAAACGGTTCTACAGCGCGATGGCGCCGGGTTCGTCCGAGCTTGAGCCGCTGCTGCGCGGGCTGGGCGTGGACACGCTGCTGATCGCCGGCACCGTGACCAACGTGTGCTGCGAATCGACCGGGCGCGACGCCATGATGCGCGACTTCCGCAGCATCATGGTCGATGACGCGCTGGCCGCCGTGACGCCCGCCGAGCACGAGCATTCTCTATACGGCTGGATGCTGTTCTTCGGCGACGTCCTGACCGTGGATGAGGTGGCAGCGCGCCTCACGCCGACGCAGGCTGCCCGCAAGAGCGCCTGAGCGGCGTGGGGTCGGCGTGGGGTCGGCGTGGGGTCGGCGTTGATCCAGCGGCGCTAGGCCAGATTCAGCCAGACCCGGCGCATCGTCGGGTCTTCAGGGTCGGCGTCGTTGGTGAAGCCCA
>CAJYKY010000246.1 GCA_913775005.1 uncultured Achromobacter sp. | reverse complement strand
TCGGCCATTAATGCCGCCGCGCTCCAGCCGTCCATCAGGATGTGATGATGCGTCCAGATCAGGTGATAGCGATCCTCTTCCAGGCGGATCAAGGCCAGGCGCTGCAATGGCGCCTGCGCCAGATCGAAGCCGCGCGCGCGTTCCTGCGCGGCGACCGACGCCAAACGTGCGTCGGTATCGGTTTCGACATCGCCACGGTGGTCCAGCAACTGCACCGGCAGCGATACCGCCCGCCGGACCACTTGCACCGGCTGGCGGGCGCCGGCCGGCCACTCGAAACCCGAGCGCAGCACGGCATGGCGCGCCGTCACCGTTTCCCACGCGCGCACCAGGCGCGCGGGGTCCAGGCCGCTGACCGGCACACGCAGCTGATTCACATAGAGTTCCGTGCCCGGCTCGCTTTGGGCATAGAACAACATGCCCTGCTGCATCGGCGACAGGCCGTAGATATCTTCGATGTCGGCAGCGGGCACGCTCAGCGCGTCCAGCTGAGTCTGCGTCAGACCAGCCAGCGGGAAGTCGGATGGCGTGATTCCCGCAACGCCTTGCGCCCCAGCCTCGCAGCAATGCGCAATCACCGATTCCAACGCCGCCTCATAGGCTTGCGCCAGCGCCTCGATGCGCGCGGCATCAAATTGCAGGCGGCTGTACGACACGCTCAGCTTGAGCTGCCCTTCGTAGACCAGTCCACCCACCATGATCCAGTTACGCAACGGCGCATCCGGGCTGACCTCGGCACCGGCGGCTTCGCCGACCGGACGCCACAGCGCGTCTGCGCCAAAACTCTGGTCGAACTGACCCAGGTAGTTGAAGGCGATGCGGGCTTGCGGCTGCGCTTCCAGTGCCTGGCGCGCTGTGGCATCAAAGTACTTCAGCAGCCAATAGCCCAGCCCCTTGTCGGGCATGGCTCGCAGACCTTCCTTGACTGCCTTGATTGCCGGGCCGGGTTGCTGCTGCGGGTCCAGCCGCAGCGGAAACATCGTGGCAAACCAGCCTACGGTTCGGCTCAAGTCCAGATCGCTTGCTGCCTGTTCCTCGCGCCCGTGGCCTTCCAGGTCCACCAGCACCGGCGACCCGTTGGCCCATTGCGTCGCCGCCATGCCCAAGGCGGCCAGCAGAAGATCGTTGACCTGCGTGCGATACGCCTGCGACGCCGGCCCCAGCAGGCGTTGCGTCTGACGCGGGTTGAGCGTGAACGTGACGCTGCCGGCATCGGCGTTCACGCCCGGCGCCACGGCGCGGTCGCGCGCCAGCTCCGGGACATCGCGCGTTACCGCCAGCCACGCCGGCAACTGCGCCTGCACGGACGCGCTGGCGGCATGGGCGGCCATGGCCTCGGCCCATTCCGACACCGCGCTGCTGCGGGCAGGCAGCGTCACGGCTGCGCCGCTGCGCTGCGCGCGGAACAGCCGCTGCGCGTCTTCGAGCAGCACGCGCCACGACACGCCGTCCACCACCAGATGATGAATCACCAGCAACAGCCGCTGGGCTTGCCCAGGACGCTGCATAAGCACGGCGCGCAGCAACGGCCCCTGCGCCAGATCCAGGCTGCGCTGGGCCTCGTCGGCCACCGCCTGTTCGGCCGCGGCATCCGGGCACTCGCGGACCCACAACGCGGCTTCGGCCGCCGGCGCGTCAATGGCGGCGTAGCGCTGCGTCCACTGCCCTGCGCCGCTCTCCCGATAGCGCAGCCGCAACGCGTCGTGATGCGCGATCAGTTCGGCCAGCGCGCGGCGCAGCGATGTGGCGTCGATGGGTTCGACCGCCTCCAGCCACACCGACTGGTTCCAATGCGCCCGATTGGGCATGTCCATGTCGAAGAACCAGCGCTGGATGGGCAGCAAGCGCGCCTCACCTTGCGCCGGCCCGCGCTCGGCACGCGCCTGGGCCACACCGGCCACGGCGGCCAGGCCGCGCAGCGTCTGCTGTTCGAAGACGTCGCGCGGTGAAATCTGGATGCCCTGTTCACGTGCGCGGCTGGTCAGCTGGATGGAAACAATGGAGTCGCCGCCCAGCGCAAAAAAGTTGTCGTCGGGTCCCACCTGCTCAACGCCCAGCACCGACTGCCAGAGGGCGGCCAACGTGCTTTCCACGCCGGCTTGCAACTCGGCAGCGCTGCCGGTGCGTTGGGGTTCGGGGAGCGCGGCACGGTCGACCTTGCCGTTGCGGGTCAGCGGCAGCGCGGGCAGCACAATGATGTGCGTGGGCACCATGTAGTCCGGCAGCGATGCGCGCAGCGCGCTTTTCAGCGATTCTGACAGCGCCTCGTCCGGCGAGTCCTGCACCACATACGCCACCAGCACGCGCGACTGCGCCTGCTGCCACGTCACCACCACCGCATCGCGCACGCCCGCAAGCTCCAGCAAGCGGGATTCGATTTCGCCCAGTTCAACGCGATGGCCGCGTATCTTGACCTGGTGATCGCTGCGGCCCAGGTAGGCCAGTTCGCCGTCATCGCGCCATGCCGCTACGTCGCCGCTGAGATACATGCGCGCGCCGGGCGCGCCATCGGGATCGGGCACGAAGCGTTCGGCCGTCAACGCCGGGCGGCGGTGATAGCCGCGCGCCAGGGACTCGCCGGCCAGATACAAGGCACCATTCACGCCTTGGGGCGCAGGCGCCAACCAGGCGTCACGCACGTAAAGACGCGATCCGGCGATGGGCGTGCCAATGGGCGGCAGCGCCATCGCCTCGCGTTCGTCGACCTCGTACTGGCTGATGACATGGCTTTCGGTCGGGCCGTACTGGTTGTACAGCTTGCAACCCGGCGTTGCCGCCAACCACGCCAGCACCGCGGCCGTCAGCTTCAGCTGTTCGCCCGCCGTGATGATCTGGCGCAGCGCGGACGTGGCGCCGCCACCGCTATGCAAGGCTTCGGCCAGCGC
>CAJYKY010000245.1 GCA_913775005.1 uncultured Achromobacter sp. | reverse complement strand
ATCCGCATACCAGACCGCTGACCAGCGCACCACCCCCGCTGCCCAGCGACACCGGAATCCCCCACAGCCGGGCGCTCAGGCTGCCGATCCTCAGGCCGGCAAGAATGCCGAAGGCCAGAAACACCAGGTCAGTGACGCCGCTGCGGCGCAGCTCGTTGCCCAGCGCCGCACCGGCTTGGCTCAGTTCGGGTTCGGCGCCCACCAGCGTCACCAGGTCGCCGTATTGCACGACGGTGGCGGGCGTCAGCGGCAGCACATGGCCGGAACGCATGATGGACTGCACGAACACGCCGCGCGCGCGCTGCGCGCTGGGCCGCTTGGCAAGTTCACCCACGGTGTGTCCATTGACGGCCTTCTTGTTGACGATGACGGCCAGCTCGCTTAACTGAAGATCGTCCACATGCCCTTCGGGCAGCTGGATCTCGGGACCGATCACCGCGCCCGCGCGCAGCGCAAAGCGGCGCAGCCCCAGCACCACGACGATGTCGCCCGTCTTCAGCGTGTCTTCGGGGGTGGCGTCTACGCCCTCGCCATTGCGCAGGATCCGGCTGATCACCGTGCGCCCGCCCATTTGCGCTTCGACATCGCCCACCCGCAAGCCGTCCGCGTCCTTGACCACGTGCGCGCGGCCGACCAGGCGCGGCAAGGTGGGCATATTGGCTTCTTCCGCATCTCCAGAGGCCACGCCCAGCTTTTCTTCCAAGGCCTTGGAGGCCTCGCGCAAGTTGATGCGCAGCAGCGCGGGCGCCACCTGGCTGGTGAAGAAGACGATGCTGATCAAGCCCACCAGGTAGGTCAGCGTGTAGGCCGTGGCGATGTTGGCCTCCATGCGCTGCACCTCGGCATCGGGCAGCCCCAGGTGCTTGAGCGCTTCGGCGGCTGTGCCCACCACGGCGGATTCTGTGGCCGCGCCGGCCGCCAGCCCCGCCGCCGTTCCGGCATCCAGACCGAACAGCGGAACGGCCGCCAGCACGATGCTCAGCACCAGCAGCGCCTCGATGATGGGTAGCGCGATATAGCGCAGGCTGGACCGGTTAAGATTGGCGAAAAACTGCGGGCCGCCGGAGTAGCCCATCGCAAAGATGAACAGCGCGAACGCCACTTCCTTCAGGTCGCCGCGCATCTGGCAACCCGTCTGGCCGATCAGCAAGGCGACGATAAGCGTTCCGCACACGCCGCCCAGCTGAATCGGCCCGACCTTCAACTTGCCGATCAGGTATCCCAAACCCACCGTCACGAACAGCACTGCGATGGGGACGCTATTGAAAAACCCGATAGAGCACGTCATAGGTTTATGTCACTTACCCTGGCCTACTTTCTGCTCGTGCCGCGTTGCGCAGACTGGGCCGCCGTATCGGCTTGCTTGACAGCCTTCTTGACGGCCTTCTTCGCGGTCTTCGTGGCGGCCTGCTTTGTTGCTGTCTTAGTTGCTGTCTTGGCCGCCTTCTTAGCCGCCTTTTTTGCCGCATGCTTGGCCGCTTTTTTTGCCGCATGCTTGGACGCGCCCCCAGGCAAGCTCTGGGTCTGACCCTTGCCCGCCGTGGGGCCGGAACGCACGAGTTCGGACGCCTTCCACGCTTCGACATATTCGGTGGCGCACTCCACCATGTATTTGCCGATCTTGGCGTAGTCGCCATCGTCGAGGTTGGCCAGTGAAATGCGGATCGACCACGGCGGCCCGCCAAAGCCGCCTCCATCCATCAGCACGACGCCTGATTTTTCGGCCAGGCGGAACAGGAAGTCGACCGGCTCGTAGTTACTGGTCATGTACTTGCAGAATGCATCGCCATACATGATCTTGGCCCAGACCATGAAGTCCAGTTCCACGTAATACCAGCCGCGCATCGGGTCCTCGGGCGGCAGAGGAATTCCCAGCCCGCTCCACAGCGCATCGCGGCGCGCGCGCACGATCTTCATCGTCAGATGCTTGTAGGCATCCTTCAGGTCCAACAGATGCGACAGCGCAAAAAAGCCCATCTGCACTTGCTGCGGCAGCGACAGGCCGGCCGTGTGGTTCAGCGCCACATTGCGGCTGTCGGCCACCATGCGATCGATGAACTTGAGCTTTTCGGGCTCCATCGTCATCGCGCCGTAGCGCTTGTTCAGCCGCTGCTTCCATGCGGCAGGCAGTTCGGCAATGCGGCGGTCCATGGTGTTCTTTTCGTGCGTGGCGATCACGCCCAGACGCCAGCCGGTGCAGCCAAAGTTCTTCGAAAAGGAATATACGCAAATCGTGTTGTGCGGCACTTCGGCCATCAGTGAACGGAAGTTCGGCACGAAGGTGCCGTACACATCGTCGGTCACCAGCACCAGATCGGGGTTCTTGCGGATCAGGCGCACGATCTGCGTCATCTCCACCGGGCTGAACGCCACCGACGGTGGATTGCTGGGGTTCACCGTCACCGCCAGCTTGATCTTCGGGTTTTCAAGCTTGGCGATTTCCGAGGCCGGGTAATGCCAATCATGCGTGCCGTCTTCGCGCAGGCTGCTGGCATTGATGGCAACGATCTTGAACTGGAAACGCTCAAGATGCGCGATCTCGATATAGGGCGTGAACGTCGGCAGGAATAGCGCAATGGTGTCGCCCTGCTTGAGCAACCCATTCTGCATCAGCGAATCGAAGATGTAGCACATGGCGGCGGTGCCGCCTTCGACCGGGAACAGGTCAAACTTGCCCTTGGGCGGGCGGCCATCGCACATTTCCTTGATCAGATAGTCATGCACGATCTGTTCAATGTGCACCAGCGCGCGCGGCGGTACGGGGTAGTTGTCGCCGATGATGCTGTCGGTCAGTTCGTGAATCCATTCATCAGGGTCAAAGCTCTTGATCTTGACGCCGTACTCCAGCACGCCCACCAGGAAGTCATAACCGTCTTCGCCCTTGTGCTT
>CAJYKY010000244.1 GCA_913775005.1 uncultured Achromobacter sp. | reverse complement strand
CCGAATTCCAGCTGGATGGCTCGCAGTTCGGTCATCTATTTGCCGACGGCGAGACCTTTGCCATTGGCTCGCTGACCGCCACCGCCATCCACGTGCCAGGTCATACGCCTGCCGACATGGCCTACCTGATCGGCGACGCCGCCTTCGTCGGCGACACCCTGTTCATGCCCGATGTAGGCACGGCGCGCTGTGACTTTCCCGGCGGGGATGCGCGGCAGTTGTACCAGTCGATCCGCCGCCTGCTGGAACTGCCCGGCGACACGCGGCTGTTCATGTGCCACGACTATCCCCCCGCGGGCCGCGATGCGCGGTGGCAGACGTCGGTCACCGAGCAACGCCAGGCCAACATCCATGTGCGCGATGGCGTCAGCGAAGACGAGTTCGTCGCCATGCGCACCCGGCGCGACGCCACGCTGTCCATGCCTACGCTGATTCTTCCGGCCATCCAGGTGAACATCCGCGCGGGCCATTTTCCGCCTGCGGAAGACAACGGCGTGCGCTACTTGAAGATTCCCATCAACAATCTGTAAGACTGTCGGCGGCACGCCCGCCCCGCTACGCACTTGCGCGCAACTGCCTTATCCCGCAAGATCGCCCGATCTCACGATTGCCGATCTAAGACGGAATCCCCATGTTTGCAGAAGCCGAAGCCGACCCCAGCCTGTCAAAAGACGAATTCAAACCGCTGGAGACGCGGCTGCGCGTCGGCCTGCTGAACGCGCAATATCAGCGATTGGAAAAGGCCGACAAGACCTTGCTGGTCGTCGTGGCGGGCGTGGATGGCGCGGGCAAAGGCGCCACGGTCAACCTGCTGAACGAATGGATGGATCCGCGCCACATCAAGACCTTGGCGTATGGTCCACCCGAAGGCGAAGCGCTGGAGCGTCCGCCGTTCTGGCGCTATTGGAAGGACCTGCCGCCCAAAGGCAGCACGGGCATCGTGTTCGGTTCTTGGTACACGCCGCTGATCATCGAGTCGGCCCGCAAGAAGCCCAACGCCGAATTCATGGAAGCGCAGTCCGCCGCGATCCGCCGCTTTGAAGCCATGCTGGCCGCAGAAGGTGTGCAGATCCTGAAGCTGTGGTTCCACCTGTCGGCCAAGGCGCAGCGCGAACGCGCCGAACGCCTGCTGGCCAGCCCCGAGACGTCGTGGCAGGTCAGCCCGGTAGATATGAAAGTGGCCAAGCGATTTGACCGCATCCGCAATGGCGGGCAGATCGTCATCAACCATACCGATAGCGGCCATGCGCCCTGGGTCGTAATTCCCAGCGCCGACGAAAACATGCGCACGGCGCGCACGGCCGAGGCGGTGCTGGCCGCGATGCGTCAGCGCGGTGTGCCGCGCATCCCGCCGTCGTTCGTGGCGCATTCCAGTCCGGCCCGCATCGTTGACCGATTGGGTCAGCTGGACTACGACGCCAAAGTCGACAAGGACGATTACGAGTCCGAGCTTGGGCTGTTGCAGGGCCGGCTGGCGCGCGCGGCGCGTTCGCGCAAATTCCAGGAACGGTCGTTGGTGCTGGTATTCGAAGGCCAGGACGCCGCCGGCAAGGGCGGCGCCATCCGCCGCGTGACACACGCGCTGGACGCCCGCCAATACGACATCACACCGGTGTCCGCGCCCAACAGCTACGAATTGTCGCGCCCGTATCTGTGGCGCTTCTGGCGGCATCTGCCCAGCCATGGCCGCGTGGCCATCTTTGACCGCTCCTGGTATGGCCGGGTGCTGGTCGAACGCGTGGAAAAGCTGACCGCGCCGTCGCACTGGCGCCGGGCCTACGCCGAGATCAACGACTTCGAAGAACAGCTGGCCGCCAGCGGCGCGCTGGTGTTGAAGTTCTGGCTGGCAGTAACGCCCGACGTGCAGCTTGAACGGTTTCAGGAACGCGAGAAATCGCCCTTCAAGAATTTCAAGATCACGGCGGACGACTGGCGCAACCGCGACAAATGGAAGGACTACGCATCGGCCGCCAACGAGATGCTGGCGCGCACGGATGTGGGGCACGCGCCCTGGCATCTGGTGTCCGCCAACGACAAGCGTTACGCTCGCGTGCAGGTGCTGCGGCACATCGTCCAAGCGCTGGAAGACCAACTCTGAATCCCTATGCCCACCCACGAATCCACCAGGAGCCTTGCGCCATGAGCACCGCTGAAATCCGCCCTATCGTCGCCGCCGACTTCGACGTGTGGCTGCCGTTGTGGAAGGGCTATCAGGAGTTCTACCGCGTCAACATCGATGACGCGGTGACTCGCAACACCTGGGCCCGCTTCCTGGATCCCGCCGAACCCATGCACGCCGCGCTGGCCTATGACAACGGCCGCGCCATCGGCATGGTGCACTGGATTTTCCACCGCTCGACATGGACAGCGGGCGACTACTGCTATTTGCAAGACCTGTATGTGGATCCAGACGTGCGCGGCACGGGCGCGGGCCGCAAGCTGATTGAACACGTCTATTCGGAGGCCGCCGCCGCCAACGCCGCGCGCGTGTACTGGCTGACGCACGAAACCAACGCCCCCGCAATGCAGCTGTACGACCGCATCGCCGACCGCTCCGGCTTCCTGCAATACCGCAAGGTGCTGACGTGAGCGCGCGTGATCCGAACTGCCCGCTGTGTCAGGAAGATGGGGGAACCGTTCTGTGGCGGGGGCCGCATCTGCGCGTGATTGAGGTCGACGATGCCGATTACCCGGGCTTTACGCGGGTGATCTGGAACGGCCATCTGGCCGAGATGACCAGCCTGTCCACGCATGGCCGCGACCTGCTGATGCGCGCCGTGTATGCGGTGGAAGAAGCGCAGCAAGCGGTGCTGACGCCTGACAAGATCAACCTGGCGTCGCTGGGCAACATGGTGCCGCATCTGCATTGGCATGTGATTCCGCGCTGGCGTGACGACCGCCACTTTCCGGATCCGATCTGGGCGGCGCCGCGTGTGGCGCGCGGTTCAGAACCTGCGGACTTCACAGAACGCAACGCCCGTGTGCAGGCCTTGCTGCCGCGCTACCGCAACCGCGTCATTGAGGCCATGAACGCGCTGCTGATGCACTGAGCAGTATCAAGCGTGCTTCAGCCACCCCCGTTCAGCCAGCCAGTGCGTGTACACGCGTTCAATCTGATCGGCCGTGCGTTCCGGGTTCAATAGCCCGAGTCCGCGCGTATAGGCCCGGCCCGCTGCGCCCATCTGCCGGCGCAGTTCCGGGCTGGCCAGCAAGGTTTCCAGCGCCGTCGCCAAGGCCGCCGGATTGTGCGGCGGCACCAGCAGACCCGTCACGCCATCCTGCATGGTTTCGGGCACTCCGCCCACGTCGGTGCCGATGACCGGCACGCCCATCGCCGCGGCTTCGATGAATACGGTGCCCAGGGCTTCGCGATGCGTCGGCAGCGCAAACACGTCCAGCGCGTTAAGCACGTTGCCGACGTCGTGCCGCCGGCCGATGAAATGCACGCGCGATGCCAGGCCTAACCTTGCCACTTGGGCGTGCAACTGCGCTATCACAGGCATGCCGTCGCCCGCCAGAATCAAGTGCGCGCGTGGGAAGCGCGCCGAGACCGTCATAAAGGCATCGATCAGGTCCGCATGGCCTTTTTCTGCCCGCATCACCGCCACGCAGCCGACGACCAAGGCGTCGCTAGACAGGCCCAGTTCGCGCCGCAGGCATGCGCCTTCTTGCACGGCAGGCGGCGTCACGGGCGAATGAATGGTGGCCACCGCCTCGGGCGGCGCCCCGCCTGCCAGCAACTGCGCGCGCACATAACGGCTGACGGCAATGACGCGATGCGCCAGCACGGTGTAGGCATAGAGCGAACGGATAGGCTTGGCCAGATGCCGCGTGCGCACGATCAGTTTGGTGCCGGCCAGCCGCGCTGCGATGGCGGCCTGCACGGTATCGCGGCGGCTATGCGTATTGACGACATCAAAGCCATCACGCCGCAGCAGGCGGTACACGAAGGCCACGCTGCGCACGAAATTGGCAGGCCCATCCATGCCGACGCGATGCACGGTGAAGCCGGCCTGCGCGAGCCGATCGCCCAGCTGCGCACCGGGCTGGCAGACCAGTTCCAGATGATGCCCGCGATCGCGCATCGCGATCATTTCCTTGTAGATGCAGAATTCCTGCCCGCCGAACGCGGTAGCGGCTTCGGTATGCAGGATGCGCAAGGGCCTGGCCAGACGGGCAGTGGGTGGCGGGCAGGTCAAGGGGCACCTGCGGGCAATGCGTCGTCAACGAAACGCGAGCAGGCCACGCGCTGTGTCTGGTCTTGGAACAGCAGATAGGCTTCGAGGTAGGCGATGTCTTCAGCGGCCAGTGGCGCAGCGCCATGGGCCTCGCGGTCGAACACGCATTCGGAGGCCAGCATCCGCGTCCGGTGCCAGACGCGGATGGCGCCCATCAACGACATTGAAAAATGCGCACCGTCGCGCCACCACGTTTCGACACGCGGGCTGGGCGCCAGAAACCGCTGCGCATAGGCTCCGTGCGGCGGCGCGTCTGCGGGCGCGCTCAGGGACAGACCGATATCGACAACACGAGGAATGGCATTGGGGGCAGAAGACGTAAACGTCAACACCGTAAGCGAGGGAAGGGGCATTGCGGGACGCGCGGACAAGAGAGTGATTTGCAAGCCTGTATTGCATTCCAGCCGACGTTCGAGAAGTTCAAGAACTTTCTTATTCTTGACCCTACGGTCGACCGCTAGCATTTCGTGTCGCGCATTTTGCGTGCGTGAAATAGCACGCATTTATCCAAGCATTTAGCAGAAAAAGCCGCGCGTTTCGCGCGAATAAATTCGAATCGGCCACAGATGCCCGCACTCATTCAGGTAAAATTCAGCTTCCGATTTTGTTCGTAGTCAGGACCTTCAGCGCTCGCAGCCGCCGTCCTGCCGTCTTCCTCCATCCGTCGTTTTCCGTTTTCGGTTTATCGCCCGCACCCACCAGGATTTCCTTTGACTCACGTGGTAACCCCGCAAGCCCGCCCCTCCTTGCTTCAGGCCTTTTTGCGCTCCGAAGCGCTGGGCGGCTACGTGCTCATGGCGGCCGCGCTGGCCGCCCTGATCATCGCCAACAGCCCTGCGGCCCCGGTCTACTTCAACGTGCTGGAAACCAAGGTGGGCTTTCAGGCCGGCCCCGTCGTGCTGCGCGAAACCGTGCTGCATTGGATCAACGACGGTTTGATGGCCGTGTTCTTTTTGCTGGTGGGCCTGGAGATCAAGCGCGAGGTGCTCGATGGCCAACTGCGCGGCACGGCGCGCATCGTGCTGCCGGGCATCGCCGCCGTGGGCGGCATGGCCGTACCGGCGCTGATCTACGTCGCAATCAACCTGGGCAGCCCGGACACGCTGCGCGGCTGGGCCATTCCCGCCGCCACCGACATTGCCTTCGCGCTGGGCATCCTGGCCCTGCTGGGCAGCCGCGTACCAACATCCTTGAAGATCTTCCTGACCGCGCTGGCCATCCTGGACGATCTGGGCGCCATCGTCATCATTGCGCTGTTCTACACGTCGCAGCTGAAGATGTTTGCACTGCTGATGGCGGGCGCGCTGCTGGGCTGCCTGTTCTGCCTGAACCGTGCCGGCGTGTTGCGCCTGACACCGTATCTGCTGATCGGCGCCCTGCTCTGGTACTTCGTGTTGAAGTCCGGCGTGCATGCCACGCTGGCGGGGGTGGCGCTGGCGCTGACCATCCCGCTGCGCCCGCGCAACGCCGGCAAGCCCGATGCACATTCTCCGCTGCATGATCTGGAACATGCGCTGCACAAGCCGGTAGCACTGCTGATCGTGCCGATCTTCGGCTTTGCCAACGCGGGCGTGTCGTTTGCCGGCATGGGGCTGGCCAGCCTGGCACAACCGGTGCCAATGGGCGTGGCGCTGGGCCTGTTCCTGGGCAAGCAGCTGGGCGTGTTCGGCTTTTCGTGGTTGGCGATCAAGTCTGGCATCGCCAGCCTGCCGCGCCACGCGACGTTCACGCAGCTGTACGGTGTGGCGATGCTGTGCGGCATCGGCTTCACGATGAGCCTGTTCATCGGCGCGCTGGCCTTCACGGATGCAGCAACAGTCGATGCCACCAAGATCGGCGTGTTGACGGGGTCGCTGGCATCAGCAGTGATGGGTTTTGTGTTGCTGCGCATGGGTGCGGCCACGCGGCGCGAAGACGCGGCGCATTGATCGAGGCGCGCCGCCAGACAGCGCAGCATCAGCGCTGCACGGCGAAGCTGCGGCGACGCTATGCGCCGAAGCCGTGAGGCCATTCGCCTGCGCACACGCCGCCGCGCTTACTCACCTTGCGATAGCTGACACGCGTGGGCGCCCTGGGCGATCGCGCGGGCCACGCGCTCGATGACCTCGGGCCGCGCCAGCCGGCGCTCTTCGTCGGGGTTCACGATGACGCCCACCTCGACCAGCACCCCCGCCATCGGCGCCGTCTTCAGCACCGCCAGATTGTCGAAGCGATGCACGCCGAGGCGCCCGTCGATCAAGGGCCGGCTTTCGCCCACGACGGAATCCGCGTGGTACAGCGACGGGGTTTCGCCCGCCGCGCGCAGCTGCTCGCCGATGGCGCGGGCGCAGCGCACACTTTGCTCGTACTTGGGATTGCGCGTCGACACAAACAACGAGAAGCCCGCGAACTCCCGCTGCCGGCCCGCGTCGATCAACCATTGCTGCATGGAATCGTGATGGATCGACACGAACAGATTCGCGCTCGGCGCCACGCGCGAGCGCTTGCCTAATTCCACTTCGGCGCCGTCTGCCGCGACCTGCGTCACCCGATCGCCCAACGCGCGCAGCGCCATGGCTACGCGGTTGCTGACATCCAGGTTGTACAGATATTCGACGCGCCCGCTCGCGCCCGTGGCGCCAGGCCGGCTGGGCGTGTGGCCCGTGTCCACCACGATGTGCGCCGCGTGGGCGGATGACGCCGCTAGCGCTGTGAACAAGGCGATTACGCGCAGGCATCGGCCGGCCACGCACGGGACGCGCCGCGCTGGACGGATGAAACGTTGGATGAATACGGATGCCACGCTGCTGACCGCCTGCTGGAAAAAACACCAGCGCACCGTGCTGCCGGATGCGGCGGATTCTCGCCTGGCGGCATCGCGCGCGCAATGTGGTGGCGGAAATGCCATCAAACATTCAGCCTGCGCTCAAGCTGAAGGACTACCATCGACACATGCTCCTTGCGCGTCGCAGGCGGTGCGCCGCCTGTCTTGCAAGGTTGTCGCCGGCTGCGTCGCCGCGCCGGTATTTCCAACCCGGAGGTTTCAGCATGGACTCGTTGAAAGGAAAAGTGGCCGTCGTCACCGGTGCTGCCAGCGGCATCGGCAAAGCCATTGCACTGACGTTGGCCCGCGAAGGCGCGGCAGTGGCCATTGCCGACCTGAATCAGGCAGGCGCGGATGCGGTCGCCAAAGAGATCGAGCAGGCAGGCGGCAAGGCCATGGGCGTGGCCATGGACGTCACGAGCGAAGACGCCGTGAACCAGGGTATCGACAAGGTGGCGGCCGCGTATGGCGGCATCGACATCCTGATTTCCAACGCGGGCATCCAGATCGTGAATCCGATCGACAAATTTGAATTTTCAGACTGGAAGAAGATGCAGGCCATTCATGTGGACGGCGCCTTCCTCACGACCAAGGCCGCGCTCAAGCACATGTATCAGGACAAGCGGGGCGGCGTGGTCATCTATATGGGGTCGGTGCATTCGCACGAAGCGTCGCCGTTGAAGTCGGCCTACGTGGCGGCCAAGCACGCGCTGCTGGGGCTGGCGCGCGTGCTGGCCAAGGAAGGCGCGGCGAACAACGTGCGTTCGCATGTCATCTGCCCCGGCTTCGTGCGCACGCCGCTCGTGGAAAAGCAGATTCCCGAACAGGCCAAGGAACTGGGCATCAGCGAAGAAGACGTGGTGAAGAAGGTGATGCTGGGTGACACAGTGGACGGCGTCTTCACCACCGTGGACGACGTGGCGCAGACGGCGTTGTTCCTGTGCGCGTTCCCCAGCGCGGCGTTCACCGGCCAGTCGTTCGTGGTCAGCCACGGCTGGTACATGCAATAGGCGCGCAGTAAGCGGACAGCAGGCGCATCGTTGGGGCGCCTGGGCGCCGGCGCCTTCAGGCTGACGGACATGGCGGGCGGACAAGACGGGAGGGCAAGGCACTGTCGCCAGCCCGCCCCGCTATGCCAAAATCGCGCCCATGCCGCTCGATAACCGCCTCGCCCCCAACACCCTCGCCACCCAGGCCGCGCAATTGCCCGCCGCCTGGCGCGCCGCTTTCTCCCCTGCCGCTGTCGCCAGCGCCATGGCCGCCGCCACCGCCCATGTGGAACAGCGGCTGGCGGAAGGTGCTGTCGTCTATCCCGCCACGCCGTTCCGGGCGCTGCACGGCCTGGCGCCGTCGGATGTCCGGGTGGTGATCCTGGGGCAAGACCCCTATCACGGGCCGGGGCAGGCCCAGGGGCTGGCGTTCTCGGTGCCGGACGACTGCAAGCGGCCGCCCAGCCTGCGCAACATCTTCAACGAGATTGCCGCCGAGTTTCCTGGCACCACCGTGCCGGCCGGCAACGATCTTTCGCCGTGGGCTGACCAGGGCGTGCTGCTGCTCAACACCGCGTTGACGGTCGAGGACGGCCAACCCGCATCGCATGCCAAGCGCGGCTGGGAAATCGTGACGGATGCCCTGATTTCCCTGGTGGCTCACGACCCCTCTCCCAAGGTGTTCATGCTGTGGGGCGCGCATGCCCAGGCCAAGCGGATGTTGCTTCCTGACGACAGCGGCCATCTGGTGCTGATGTCGAACCATCCGTCGCCCTTGTCCGCCAGGCGCCCGCCCGTGCCGTTTTTGGGCTGCGGGCACTTTCAAGCCACCAATACGTGGCTACAGAACCAAGGGAAAAACCCTATTGATTGGGGACTGGACAAAAAAATAATTCCCTTGCAAGGCGAATTCGGGTTATGATCGCCGCACTGCACAAAACGAGTTCGGCATTTACCGCCTTGATTTAGCGGAATTTTTTTGCAGTCTGCCGGGTAGCCTACAGCCCGGCCACATGCCGAACACTCATCGATTCCTGACCTCCTTTCCTTTCGCCCTGCGTTCCACTCAGTACACGAGAACGCGCCACGCGCATGGTTGATTCGGTCGGCACGATGCTCCATCAACCGTCGCCTGGATCCGGCCGCCTAATCCCCTGGCCCGCCCAAGCACTGCGTCGCATTGATTGCGGCAAGGGAAAGTAATGTCTTTCGAAACCCTGGGTCTCGCACCCGCCCTGTTGTCGGCCGTTCAAGAAGCTGGCTTCAGCACCCCCACCCCCGTCCAAGCCCAAGCCATTCCGCAAGCGCTGGCTGGCCACGACCTGATGGTGTCCTCGCAGACGGGCAGCGGCAAGACCGCCGCCTTCATGCTGCCGGCCCTGCACCGTATTGCCCAGATGCCCGCCAACAAGGGCGTCGGCGTGCAAGTGCTGGTCTTGACCCCGACCCGCGAACTGGCTCTGCAAGTTACCGAAGCCACCGCCACCTACGGCCGCAAGCTGGCTGACCTGCGCACCGCCACCGTCGTGGGCGGCATGCCCTACGGCGCGCAATTGAAGGCGCTGTCGCGCCGCGTTGACGTGCTGGTCGCCACCCCCGGCCGCCTGATCGATCACCTGCAATCGGGCCGCGTCAAGCTGAACACCGTGCACACGCTGGTGCTGGACGAAGCCGACCGCATGCTGGACATGGGCTTCATCGAAGATATCGAGACCATCGTCGGCCGCCTGCCGGAAGATCGCCAAACGCTGCTGTTCTCGGCCACGCTGGACGGCACGATCGCCCGCCTGGCTGCCAAGATGATGCGCGACCCGCAGCGTATCGAGATGGCCGGCGCCAAGGAAAAGCACACCAACATCACGCAAAGCCTGCTGTACGCAGACGACGCCAGCCACAAGATGCAGCTGCTGGATCACGTTCTGCGTGACGCCAAGCTGGATCAAGCCATCGTCTTCACGTCGACCAAGCGCGGCGCCGATGATCTGGCCGACCGCCTGGCTGACCAAGGCTTTGCCGCCGCCGCTTTGCACGGCGACATGAACCAGCGCCAACGCACCCGCACGCTGTCGCAACTACAACGCGGCCAGCTGCGTATTCTGGTTGCTACCGACGTGGCCGCTCGCGGCATTGACGTGCAAGGCATCAGCCACGCTGTGAACTTCGACCTGCCGATGCAAGCCGAAGACTACGTGCACCGTATCGGCCGTACCGGCCGCGCCGGCCGCAGCGGTCTGGCGTTCACGCTGGCGACGCACTCCGAGCGCCACAAGGTTCGCCGTATCGAGCACTACATCGGCCAATCGATCACGCCCGAAGTCATCGCCGGTCTGGAACCCAAGCGCACCCCGCGTCCGTCGACGGGCGCCGGCCCACGTGGCGGCAAGCCGTTCGGCAACAAGCGCCCGGGCAGCTTCAGCAACTTCGGCGGTTCGCGTCATGAAGGCGGCCCGCGTGACTACAAGCCGCGCGGTGAAGGCGGCTACCAAGGTAATCGCGACGGCGCCCCGCGTGAAGGCGGCTACCAAGGCAATCGCCCGTTCGGCGACCGCCCGGCCCGTTCGTTCAGCGACCGCCCCAGCTTCGGCGATCGTCCCCAGCGCGAAGGCGGCTACCAGGGCAATCGCCCGTTCGGTGACCGTCCGCAGCGTGAAGGCGGCTTCCGTGGCGGCGACCGCGATTCGCGTCCCAGCTTTGGCGATCGCCCCAGCTATGGCGACCGTCCCCAGCGTGACGCCCGTCCGTTCAGCGAGCGCGGCCCCCGTGAAGGCG
Source organism: uncultured Achromobacter sp. (assembly GCA_913775005.1). Lineage (GTDB taxonomy): Bacteria > Pseudomonadota > Gammaproteobacteria > Burkholderiales > Burkholderiaceae_B > Achromobacter. The sequence goes on along the minus strand of CAJYKY010000244.1, from coordinate 391 downwards.
GTTTCCGTGGCGGTGACCGCGACGCCCGTCCGAGCTTTGGCGATCGCCCCAGCTTCGGCGACCGTCCCCAGCGCGAAGGCGGCTTCCGTGGCGGCGACCGCTCGGAAGGCGGTTTCCGTGGCGCCAAGCCCTCGTTCGACAAGCGCCCCGGCGGCCCCGCCAAGCGCTTCACCAAGTCGGCCGATCGCCGCGGCTAAGCTGCCGGTCTGATCGCATGAAAGCCCCGCGCCTGTCGCGGGGTTTTTTTTTGATGGTTGCGGCGTGGCTAATGTCGCGCACGTTGTCGCGCCATCTACCGCAGGTTGTGCCGCGACGCCGCCGCTCCTCACCTGCGCCCCCCGCCGCGTTTTTTGCGAAAATGCGACCATGACTTCCCCCGCCCCGACCATGC
>CAJYKY010000243.1 GCA_913775005.1 uncultured Achromobacter sp. | reverse complement strand
TGCGGGGCGCCAGCCGGACCAGCAGGCGCCACCGTCCAGGTCGCGATGCGAACCACCAGGTACATGCCGAGGATCTCCAGCACGATGGTCAGCACTTTGATGAACAGACCCGACGCCAGGAACTGGTTCGTGACCGACAAGCCGAACGTGTCGGTGAGGCTGTCGCGGTTGTCGATGATGTAGCGCATCAGCCCGCCGTGCAGCACGGCCATGGCGGCGGACACGGCGAGCGTATAAATCAGCTGCAAGGCGATGAAGGTGCCGAACAGCTTGCGCGGTTCGTCGACGGCGGTGGTGTTGTGGCGGCGCAGCCATTGGTGCATGGCGCCCCAGGCCGCCAGCCCGGCGATGGCAACGGAAGCGGCAATGGTGGCGAGCAGCGGCGTCAGGAATTGCGGCTGGCTGTACATCTGGCGCAACTGGTCCGACTGCGGCAGCGCGTACACGGTGTAGCCCTGCACCAGCACCGAGTAGATCAGGCGCACGATGACTGCCGTGAGCGCCACGCGCCAGGCGAGCGAGGAGGGAGAGCGGTGGGCGTCGGTCATGGGCGGGGCAGAAGTGTTGAGAAAAAACAGCAGTCAAAAAATTAGGGCTGGAACATAGCATGGCGCTCGCGCCCGTCCTGCAACAGCGTGGCGGGTTGTGCGTTTCTAGTGCTGCCAAATGTTACTCGTCATCGCTAGGGGAAAACCCAAATAACGTCCGCCTCCCGGCTATAATCCAAATTTCCCGCACGCGCCCGCTCGTCCCGGGTGCTCATTACGATGACCAAATACGTATTTGTCACCGGCGGAGTGGTGTCTTCCCTGGGCAAGGGCATCGCCGCTGCGTCGCTCGCCGCCATTCTCGAGTCGCGTGGTTTGCAGGTCACCATGCTGAAGCTCGACCCGTACATCAACGTCGATCCGGGCACGATGAGCCCCTTCCAGCACGGTGAAGTGTTCGTCACTGAAGACGGCGCCGAAACCGATCTGGACTTGGGCCACTACGAGCGTTTCATTTCCGCTCGCATGCACAAGGTGAACAACTTCACCACCGGCCAGATTTACGAATCGGTGCTGCGCAAAGAGCGCCGTGGCGACTACCTGGGCAAGACTGTCCAGGTCATTCCGCACATCACCAACGAAATCCAGGACTTCATCGCCCGTGGCGCTGACGCTGCCTGGAACGGCAATACGGACGTCGCCATCGTCGAGATCGGCGGCACCGTGGGCGACATCGAGTCCCTGCCGTTCCTGGAAGCCGCACGCCAGATGAGCCTGCGCATGGGCCGCAACAACGCGGCCTTCGTGCACCTGACGCTGGTGCCCTTCATTGCGTCCGCCGGCGAACTGAAGACCAAGCCCACGCAGCACTCGGTGCAGAAACTGCGCGAAATCGGTATCTATCCGAACGCGCTGCTGTGCCGCGCTGACCGTCCCATTCCGGACGACGAGCGCGCCAAGATCTCGATGTTCTCCAACGTGCCCCTGGACGCGGTCATCTCCGTCTGGGACGCCGATTCGATCTACAAGATTCCCGCCATGCTGCACAAGCAAGGCGTGGACAACATCGTCTGCGAAGCGCTGGGCCTGACCCCGCCGCCGGCCGATCTGTCCATGTGGGACAACCTGGTTGAAGCGCTGGAGCATCCGCAGCACCAACTGACGATCGGCATGGTCGGCAAGTATGTCGACCTGACCGAATCGTACAAGTCGCTGACGGAAGCCCTGGTTCACGCCGGCATCCACACGCGCTCGAAGATCAACATCGAGTACATCGACTCGGAAGACATCGAAACCCGCGGCACCGATCAGTTGAAGCACCTGGACGCCATTCTGGTTCCGGGCGGCTTCGGCAAGCGCGGCACCGAGGGCAAGATCGCCGCCATCCGCTATGCCCGTGAAAACGGCGTGCCGTACCTGGGTATCTGCCTGGGCATGCAACTGGCTGTGATCGAATTCGCCCGCCACGTTGCCGGCCTGGGCGGCGCCAACAGCACGGAATTTGATCCGTCCGCCCCGCATCCGGTGGTGGCCCTGATCACCGAGTGGATGGACCGCGAAGGCAAGGTTGAAAAGCGTGACAATTCGTCCGACCTGGGCGGCACCATGCGCAAGGGCGCGCAACGTGTGCCGATCAAGCCGGGCACGCGCGCGCAGACCATCTATGGCGATGAAGTGAACGAGCGTCACCGTCACCGCTACGAGGTCAACAACGTCTACGTGCCGCGTCTGGAAGAGTCCGGCATGGTGATCAGCGCCCGCACGCCGACGGAAAACCTGCCGGAGATGATGGAATTGCCCGATCACCCGTGGTTCGTGGGGGTGCAGTTCCACCCGGAATTCACGTCCACGCCGCGTGATGGCCACCCGCTGTTCTCCAGCTACATCCGCGCCGCCATCGAGCAAAAGGCTCGTCGCGGTCAGGGGGCCTGATGCGGGGACGCGGTCTCGAGTTCCGCATGCGGATCCTCGGGGCCGCGGGCCCGTCCCCCAGCGCCGCCCTATACGGCGGCGCTTCTTTCGGATACAACCATTTAGCATCGGATATGCGTCGCCAGGCGGCCTTGGGCCACACTGGCGGTTTTGCCGCGCAGGTGCTGCGGCAAGGCGTCTGCCCCCGCGCATCCGGCCACCCAACAACGCAACTGCTCTGAAGGAACCCCATGAGTGCTTATCTCATCGCCGACGTCACGGTGACCAAGCCCGCGCAGTACGAGGACTACAAGCGTCTGTCCACGCTCGCGATGCGCGCGTACGATGCCAAGATCCTGGTGCGCGGCGGAGAATCCAAGCACCTTGAGGGCCGTGAACCTGGCCGCACCGTCGTCATGGAATTTCCGTCCATGGCCGCCGCCCAGGCGTTCTACGACTCCTGGCAGTACCGCCGCGCCCGCAATGCCCGCGAAGGGGCGGCCGTCATGAATATGTTTATCGTTCAGGGAATGTAAAGTCATGAGTGCAATCGTCGATATCATCGGCCGCGAGATTCTGGATTCGCGCGGCAACCCCACCGTGGAATGTGATGTGCTGCTGGAATCCGGCGCCATGGGCCGTGCGGCAGTGCCGTCCGGCGCGTCCACCGGCGCCCGCGAAGCCATCGAGCTGCGCGACGGCGACAAGAGCCGTTATCTGGGCAAGGGCGTGCTGCGCGCCGTTGAAAACCTGAACACGGAAATCTCCGAAGCCCTGATGGGCCTGGACGCCCAGGAACAGACCTTCGTCGATCGCACCCTGATCGAACTGGATGGCACGGAATCCAAGGAACGCCTGGGCGCCAACGCGATTCTGGCCGCCAGCATGGCCGTGGCCCGCGCCGCCGCCGACGAATCCGGCCTGTCGCTGTACCGCTATTTCGGCGGCAGCGGCCCGATGAGCATGCCCGTGCCGATGATGAACGTCATCAACGGCGGCGCGCACGCCAACAACACGCTCGACCTGCAAGAACTGATGATCCTGCCGGTGGGCGCGGGCAGCTTCCGCGAAGCTCTGCGTTGGGGCGCTGAAGTGTTCCACATGCTGAAAAAGCTGATTCACGGCCAAGGCATGTCCACGGCAGTTGGCGACGAGGGCGGCTTTGCCCCCAACGTGCCCAGCCACGAAGCCGCGATCCAACTGATCCTGAAGGCCATCACCGAAGCCGGTTACGAGCCGGGCACGCAGATCGCCCTGGGTCTGGATTGCGCCAGCTCGGAGTTCTACCGCGACGGCAAGTACACGCTGGCTGGTGAAGGCGGCATCTCGCTGTCCTCGCAAGAGTTCACCAACCTGCTGGCTACCTGGTGCGACAAGTACCCGATCATCTCCATCGAAGACGGCATGGCCGAAAACGATTGGGAAGGCTGGAAGCTGTTGACCGACCAGCTGGGCAAGAAGGTGCAATTGGTGGGCGACGACCTGTTCGTCACCAACACCAAGATCCTGCGCGAAGGCATCCAGAAGGGCGTGGCCAACTCGATCCTGATCAAGATCAACCAGATCGGCACGCTGACCGAAACCTTCGCCGCCATTGAAATGGCCAAGCGCGCCGGCTACACCGCCGTCGTGTCGCACCGTTCGGGCGAAACCGAAGATTCCACCATCGCCGACATCGCCGTGGCGACCAACGCGATGCAGATCAAGACGGGTTCGCTGTCGCGTTCGGATCGCATGGCCAAGTACAACCAGCTCTTGCGCATTGAAGAAGAGCTGGCCGAAGTGGCGTCGTATCCTGGCCTGGAAGCTTTCTACAACCTGCGTTGATGGGAAGCGCGGCCGCAACGCCTGGCGCTGCGGCCGCATCCGCGCCACGACTGCTCTGAGGGTTCTCGCGTATGCGCCTGTTGTTCCTGGTGCTGTTCGTGCTGGTAGGCTTGATCCAATACCCGCTGTGGCTGGGTAAGGGAGGCTGGTTCAAGGTCTGGGATTTGCAACGCCAAGTGGCTGAGCAGCGCGAGACCAACGAAGGCCTGCGCGCGCGCAATGCGGCGCTGGAAGCCGAAGTGCGAGACCTTGAAGCGGGTTCTGGCGCGGTGGAAGAGCGTGCCCGGGGTGAGCTGGGCATGATGCGCGATGGTGAAGTGTTCGTGCACATCCTGCCGCAAAACACGCAGCCGCCCGCCAATGGCGCCACGCTGTCGACCGATGCGGTTGCCAAGCCCCCTACGCCTGCGCGCGCCAGCGCGCCCGCAGCGAAGCCGCCCGCAGCGAAGCCACCCGCCACTCGCGCCAGCACGGCGGCGCCCCGGCCCGCCAATGCGGCCAATGCGCCGGCAAATTCTGCCTCAAGCAATAGCGCTGCCGCTCGGCACTGACTCGGTTAGCTATCCGCAGTGCGCAGCGGTGCACGCGCCCATGACCATGCCGCGCGGCATCGGTGTCACACCCGCCCAATCAACGGGATGCGTGTGCATTTCAATTTCCAACGTCATCTGTATCGGTAACCAGCCGCGCGCCCACGCTGCGCCGGTATAGCTAGCCGGGTCGGCGCGCGCCAGCAAGCGCAGCAGCACGCGGATAGGTGCGAGCCAGGGTCTGTGCAGATAGGTCAGCCGCAGCGTCAGGGTGTTGGCCTCGAAGATGGTGGGGCTGCCGGGGCGCGCCGGCCGGCGCGCATGCTGTACATCCAGATAGTCATTGCTGATGGCGCGCCGCCCGGGGGCGGCGGAAACCGCCAAGCCTTGGCGGCTGTGTTCGAGAAAGGCGCGCTGGCTGGGCGTCAACACTTCAATGCGCCAGGGCGTTAACCCTTGCTGGACTATCGATGCGGTTTGCTGGGCCTGCCGGCGGCGAGCGCCTGGCTGGCCGCCCGCGCCCACATGCAGCGGCATCATGAGCGCAACGTGGGCTAGCTGGCGCACGACGTGCCAACGGCCCGCTTCGACACTCAACAGCCCCAGCAGCAGCACGACGGCGCCCGCGATAGCGAATTCGATGGCGGCGGCGCCCGCCTGCCGCCGTGGGTAACGGGCAAGAAAAAAGGCGGTCATGGCTGCGCAGTGTGGCGCGGGCAGGACCGCCTGTCGATACGGACAAGCCGATGTGTTGAAAGCGTCCCAATGCCGGGACGCCGCCATCAGTGGACGGTGGGAGGCGCGTCGTCCGGGGCGGGTTGGTTCGGCGTGAACAAGGCGGCACAGTCGACGGAATCGAACGTGTACGGCTTGCCGCAGAAATCGCAGGACACGTCGACCTGGCCGCGTTCGGCCAGGACGCTGTTGACTTCCTCTTCGCCCAGCGAACGCAGCATGCTGGCCACGCGTTCACGTGTACACGGGCAATGCCAGCGCACCGTCACCGGGTCGAAGGCCACCAAGGTGTCTTCCCAGTACAGGCGGTGGATCAGCGTGTCGATGTCGGTCGCCAGCAGTTCGTCGCGCTTGAGCGTGCTGGCCAGTGCAATGCTGTGGTCCCAGGTCTCGGCGGCGGATTGCTCGGTCAGCAGCGGGGCGTCGGTGCCGCCATGGAAGGGCAGGCGCTGGATCAGCATGCCGGCACAGTGGTCGGCATCGGCCGCCAGCCACAGGCGCGTGTCCAGCTGTTCGGACGCCTTCATGTAGTGTTGCAGCGCTTCGGCTACCGTTTCGCCTTCCAGCGGCACGATGCCCTGGTAGGCCTGTTGACCCGGCAGCTTGCGCTGCGGATCCAGCACCACGATGAAACGGCCATTGCCGCCCGGGTTCAGCAGGCTTTGCATGGTGCCGTCGACGGGAACGTCGTGGCCTTCGCGCACCTTGACGGTGGCGCGCAGGCTCATGTCAGAGCGGCATTCCACCACCAGCAGGGCGATGGGGCCGTCGCCCTGGATCTGAAGCACCAGCGAGCCATCGAACTTGATGTTGGCGGCAAGCAGGGTGGACGCGGCGACCAGTTCGCCCAGCAGGTGGGTGATGGCGGGCGGGTAGTCGTGATTGGCCTGGACGGCCTTCCAGGTCGCTTCCAGGCGCACGGCCTGGATACGGACGCTGCGGTCTTCGGTGAGGTATTTTTTGAGCTGATCGGTCATAGCGGAATGTTAGCCGATCAGACCACCATATTCCCCCTGCTGACAGCAGGGGTTCGGCCTTGGCGGGGGTGTTCAGGCCAGCCGTTTCAGGGCGGTCTTGTAGTGTTGGCCCCGCGCCACGTAATGGGCGGTGTTCTTGTGCAGGTTGGCGATTTCTTCTTTGGACAGCTCGCGCACGATCTTGCCGATGCCGATAACCAGCGAGTTGTCAGGAATGACGCGGTCTTCGGGGATGATGGCGCCCGCGCCAATCAGGCAGTTGCGGCCGATGACGGCATTGTTCAGCACGATGGCCTGCATGCCGACCAGCGCGCCTTCATGGATGGTACAGCCGTGCAGCATGGCCTGGTGGCCCACGGTGACATTGGGACCGATGGTCATGGGACAGCCGCTGTCCACATGCAGCACGCTGGATTCCTGGATGTTGGTGCCCTGGCGGATCAGGATGGCGTCGTTGTCGCCCCGGATCGACACGTGCGACCAGATACTGACGCCGGCCTCCAGCGTGACGTTGCCAATGATGTCGGCGCTGTCGGCGACATAGGCGGCAGGGTCGATGCGGGGGATGAGGTCGTCAAGCTGGTAAATGGGCATTGCCTAGGTCTCCGGTGTTTGCTCGGGGCCTCTGGGGGGCGAGTCGGTGTTTTTTGCCTGTTCAGCCGCTGTGGGCGCCACGGCGGCGGACGCCGTGGGCGCAGGCGGGCTGCTGGGCGCGGTAGCGTTATCGGGCGCGCTGGCTTCGGCGGGCAAAGTTGTATCGGTGGCTAATACGCGCGTCGTCTGAGCGGTCGCTTGCGTTGTCAGCGGGGCCTGCGCCTGGGCTGGCGCAGCAGTCGGCGCGTGCGGCATTGCTTGAACCGGCGCGGCCGCCGCCACGGCGCGGGCGCGCTCTTCTTCGCGCAGGCGCAGCACGCGGCGCTGGATCTTGCCGGTGGTCGTCATCGGCAATTCGTCGACGAATTCGATCTCTTTGGGGTACTCGTACGGCGCCAGGCGCTCGCGCACGTGTTCTTGCAGGTTTTCGACCACGTCGGCGCGGTCGCGGTGGACGAATTCCGGCGTCAGCACCACATACGCCTTGACCAGCGCGCCGCGCTCGGCGTCGGGCTTGGGCACGACGGCGGCATTGGCAACGGCCGGGTGACCGATCAGGCAGCTCTCGATTTCCCCCGGCCCGATCCGGTAGCCAGCAGACTTGAACACGTCATCGGCACGACCGGCATACCAGAAGTAGCCATCGGCATCGACGGTGGCAAGGTCGCCCGTCAGACACCAATCGCCTCTGAACTTGGCTTGCGTTGCGGCTTCGTTGCGCCAGTAACCCAGGAACATGACCGGGTCGGGAAAGCCGTGGATGTCCAGACGGTTGACGGCGATTTCGCCAGTTTCTCCAGCGGCCACCGGCTGGCCGTTGTCACCCAGCACCGCAACCTGATGGCCTGGATAGGGCTTGCCCATGCTGCCCGGCTTGGCGGGCCAGCGCCGCTGGCTGTTGCCGACGACGTAGTTCATTTCCGTCTGGCCGAACATTTCGTTGGGCGTCACGCCCAGCGCCGACTGGCACCATTCGAAAACGGTTTCACCCACGCTTTCGCCGGCGCTCATGATGGAGCGCAGCGCGAGCTGGTAGCGGCTGCGGGGTTCCGGCACCGCCTTCATCATCATCTTCAGCGCGGTGGGAAACAGGAAAGTATTAGTGACCTGATAGCGTTCCATGAGCTCGAACGCGCGCTCGGCCGAGAAGCGCCCGCGCGTCCCTACGATGGGGTGCCCGAAATACAGGGTGGGCAACAGCGCGTCCATCATGCCGCCCGTCCAGGCCCAGTCGGCAGGCGACCAGAACACGTCGGCGGGCTTGGGAAACCAGTCTTGCGAGGCTACAAAACCCGGCAGGTTGCCGATCAGCACGCTGTGCGGCAGTAGCGCACCCTTGGGCGCGCCCGTTGTTCCCGATGTATAGAGCAGGATGGCGGGGTCCGACGATCGCGTCGGAACGGCCTTGAATTCACTGGGTTGGCGGGCCAGCAGGCTGCGCCACGGCAACACGCGTTCGTCGGCGAAACCAATGCCGATCACTTGTTGCAGGGTCGGGCAGTTATCGGCAACGGCCAGCAGATTGGCGCTGGAAGCGTGGTCCACGATGGCGACCCGGGTTTCCGAATCGCGCAGGCGGCTTTCCAGGGCTTCCGGTCCAAACAGGGCTGACAAGGGCAGCACCACGCCGCCGACGGTGTAGATCGCCATGTGAGCGACGACGGTTTCAGGGCGTTGCCCCAAAACGACACCGACCCGATCGCCCCGGCCCACGCCCATCTTCACCAGGCCATTGGCCAGTTGATTGACGGCTTCGGCCAGGCGGGCATAGGTCCATACCTCGCGGTTGCCGGATTCATCTTCGTAATAGATGGCGATGCGCCGCGCATCCGGACTACTGGATGCCCAGCGGTGGCAGCACGCTTCCGCGATGTTGAACTGGGTGGGAACCAGCCAGCGGAATGTTTGGTAGAGCGCCTGATATTGGTCGTTCATGGCCCTATGTTGTAAGCATGTTGCAGCTGCGTGAACGGGCCGGCTCGCCCGTTGCCTCAGGTGCAAGCATGACCTAGAGGGCCGTGAACTGCAATATCCCCGTTGCGTAATGGGGACGCATACGGGTTATTACGGGTGTTTGCTTTGGCGGCGCAGCGCGGAGGGCAGGGCGGGCAACGAGAGCGAGCGCGGCGGGCGGGCGCTGGGATCGGTGCGCCGTTCAGCCTGGATGGCGGCCCAGTCCAGCAGCTGCAATTGGCCGTCGTGGGTTTCAGCAAGCGCGGACAGGCTTTCCACCCAGTCGCCGTCGTTGCAGTACAGAATGCCGCCCACATCGCGCAGTTCGGCCTTGTGGATGTGGCCGCAGACCACGCCGTCCAGACCGCGACGGCGCGCCTCGCCAGCCAGCGCTTCCTCAAAGTCGGTGATGAACGACACGGCGTTCTTGACCTTGTGCTTCAGATACTGCGACAGCGACCAATAATGCAGGCCCAGTCGATGGCGCATCCGGTTGAAGTGATGGTTGATCCACAAGGCCAGTTGATACAGGCCATCGCCCAGATGCGCCAGCCAGCGGCTGTGCTGAATCACGCCGTCGAACTGATCACCATGCAACACCAGCAGCCGCAGTCCCTTCGCGGTGACGTGCACGTCTTCATCCAGGATTTCGATGTCGCCAAAGGCGAAACCCGCAAATTCACGCGCGAATTCGTCGTGGTTGCCAGGGATGAAGACGACGCGCGTGCCGTTGCGCGCCTTGCGCAGAATGCGTTGGATGACGTCGTTGTGCGCACGCGGCCAATGCCAGTGCTTGCGCAACTGCCAGCCGTCCACGATGTCGCCCACCAGGTACAGGGTGTCCGAATCGTTGTGGTCTAGAAAATCGATCAGGAATTCCGCTTTGCACCCGGCAGTTCCCAGATGGATATCGGAAATCCACAGCGCGCGCCAATGCGCAGGTCGAATTTCGTTCACGGTCGCGTCCATGTGGGCTGTCGTCATGCCTGAAGATGAAATCATCCGGCGATGACGGGCGTGTGACGCATCGGTGACGCTGTTGTGACGGCAGGGCGGCATCGCGCCGCGCAGCCGTCATGGGGACGCGATCAGGAGGGCTGTTGCGGGTCGTTCTTCTTGCCGCGCAGGCGCTTCCACAGCCCGCCGCCCAATGCTGCCGCGGCCAGGATGCCCACCTTGGCGAACTTCGCCAGGAACGCGGCGATCACCGCGAACAGCCCCAGCTTCTTGGCCGCCACGCCGGCCACCAGCGCGGCCAGGCCATATTCGGCGACCTTGTCCGTCGACGAATCGAAGTCGGCGTATCGCTTGCCGTCTACGTAGTTCAGGGTGTCCAGCAGGGCCAGCACGGCGGTCTTGTCTTTGGGCACCAGGCTTTGCTGGGTGATGAGGTCCAGCGTGATGTAGCCATCGCGGCCCAGCGCGTAGGTGTTGTAGTTCACCGTCGGGTCTTCATCGGCGCCCGCGCCCTTGTGCTTGGCCGCGACCGACCAGACGAGGCGCTGCGTGTTGCTGTCGTACTTGGGCGCTTCTACCCAGCCGTCCACACTCAGCTCCGGAAAGCCGCGCTTCTTGCGCTCTTCGTTGGATTGTTCGGTGCCTTCGCGCAGGCTGTCCAGCAGCTCGCTGACGTTCCAGTTCCGGGCGTCGTCATCCTTGATGTAGCCGGCCTTGTCGAAATTGACGGTGATGACCCAATCGTCATCGTCGCTCTTGGGCATGACGACGCCCAGCAGCGATGGATCCTTGCCGTTGCCATAGGCTTGCATGAGCCGTTCCGCCTGAAAGCGCGGCACGAAGAACATGTTCTGCGGCAGATGCACGACGGCCTGCTCGCCCAGCTTTACGTCCGCCGGCCCCTGCTGGGCGGCGGCGAAGGCGGCTTTCATGGCGGATTCGATTTCCTGCTGGGCCGACGCGTTCTGGGCGGACGCGGCGAGGGGCAGGAAAAGAAGGGCGCGGGCAGCGGCCAGCGACAGGCGGGAAAGGAATGCGCGCATGAGAGTCTGGAGACGTCTGTTTAAAGGGGCCTCATTGTCTTTGCCCGCGACTTTCAACTTTCTGAAAGCACGGCGGCAATTCGCCGCACGAATTTTCTAGATGTAACTCACTGTGTGCGGAAACGGAATCAGCGGGCTTTTTGACGCTGGGGCGCGTTGCGCAGCCGGGTTCCCAGAATGCGGTCGTGCAGAAACTGGCCGTCGGGGTCGAACCAGGACCAGACGAAGATCGTGAATGGCGCCGCGACGATGAACATGTCCATGGACGGCCAGCCCGTCGCGCTGGCCGCAGCCCAGACCACCGCTGCGCCCGCCAGCACCAGGGGCCAGACGAGCACGTAGCGCAAGATCAGCCGCAACGTCCCGGGCGGGTTGCCGTCGCGGTCTACCAATCGGATGTTCCAGGTCTTCATGGGCAGCGTCTGCCCCCGGCGGCGCCAGCACAGGATGAAGTAGGCGCCGATGGCGACAAACAGCCAGGCTTGCCGCAAGCCGCGCAGCTCAAGCGCGTTCTTGCTTTGAGTGATGGTGTCCAGCAGGTAGCCCGCCAGGAAGACGACGCCGAACAGCAGCACGGCTTCATACATCATGCAGGCGAATCGGCGCAGCCGATTGGGGGTTTGATCGAGGAGGGCGTCTGTCATGGGTGGGCATTATCCGATAAAGACCACTTTCACGGTGCGCCGCGGCCATTCAAAAAAAAACCCGCCGGTAAGGGCGGGTCTATAAAAGGGGCTATGCAGCCCCCAAGGGGAAAATCTTTCGGACCTTAGCGCTTAAGATCCAGGCCTGTCTTTAGGCTGCGGAGTGCGCGTTCTTGGCGCTCGTCTTGCCAGCCAGGGCCTTGACGCCGTGGGCCAGCTTACGCAGGCCTGCGGCCAGTGCCCGCATCGGGTGCGGACGGAATTGTTCTTCAATTGCCTGGAGCATCAGTTGACGCTCAAGTTCGTCGGTCAGGCGGATGGTGTTGTTCGGGTTCATCACAATAGCCTCCACGGGCTCACACAGTTGTTTGCTACTAGGGATAACCCGAATTATAGGGGTTTACCCTGAAACTATGCAAGAGGGAGGTGCAAGCAGGTGCAACTTGGCAACACCTTGGTGCTGATAATGCCCCAAAACTGCGCGGCGGGGCACCATAAGCAAAGATACGAGCCTGATGTTGCGGCGCTTTTACAACGAGAAGATCGTGTCCGCGCGAACGCGCGCCCGGGGGAATTGCGCCCGGGCGCGGCCGAGATCAAGCGTCGCGGTAGCCCGCTGCCACCAGCTCGAAGCCGAACAGGCGGCAATCCAGCGCGCCGTTGTGCAGCGGCACCCGGCGCTTGGGCTTCAAGCGCATCTGGTTAGGCAGGGTCAGGTCGCGGGTGATGACATGCAGTTGCCAGCCAGCGAAATTACGCTTCAGGCAGGTCGCCCAATCACGCCACAAGTCGGCGTCCTGTTCCGTCAGCATCCGTTCGCCATACGGCGGGTTCGTGACGATCCAGCCATGGTCGGCCGGGGCCGTGACTTCACGGGCGTCGCCCACTTCAAAGCGGATCGAATCCGCGGTCAACCACGCGCGCTCGGCGTTGTTGCGGGCGAATTCGATGGCTTGCGGGTCCAGGTCGTAGCCCACCAGCGGCGCGTCCAGTTGCGGCAGGATGCGCGAACGGGCGTCGTCTTTCAGGTCACGCCAACGATAGGCGTCGTGATCGCGCAGGCGTTCAAAGCCGAACGGCCGCGAAATACCCGGGGGCACGCCCAGCGCGATCCAGGCGGCTTCGATCAAAATAGTGCCCGACCCGCAGAACGGGTCCAGCAGCGGCGCCGCCGGATCCCAGCCTGCCAGCGCCAGCATGCCGGCCGCCAAGTTCTCGCGCAGCGGCGCTTCGCCCTTGTCCAGGCGCCAGCCGCGCTTGAACAGCGATTCCCCAGAGGTGTCGAGATACAGCGTGGCCGTGTGGCCCGTCAGGAACAGATGGACGCGGGCGTCCGGGCGCACCGTGTCGATGCTGGGGCGTTCGCCTTCCAGCTCGCGCAGCCGGTCGCAGATGCCGTCCTTGGCGCGCAGGTTGCAGTATTGCAGGCTTTGCACCGGGCTCTTGATGGCCGAAGTGTCCACGCGCAGCGTCTGCTCGGCGCCGAACCAGCGTTCCCAGGGGGTATCGCGGGCCAGATCCAGGATGTCGTCTTCGTGCGATATCTCGGCGTGGGCGACTTGCACCAGAATGCGGGTCGCCAGGCGCGAATACAGGTTGGCGCGCTGTATGCCCGCCCAGTCGGCGGAAAACGAGCAGCCTGCGCGGCCAGCCTTGGCGTCTTCGTAACCGAGCGCCTGCATTTCGGCGGTCAGCGCTTCTTCCAGGCCTTGAGGGCAGGGCGCGAACACGGTGAAGATTTCGGCTTGGCGTGCCTCGCGGGGACGGCGGCTGCGGGTTTCGACCCGGGGCGCGCGCTCGTAAGAGGCATCGCGGTAGTTGGAGTCGTCGCGTTCGTCGGAGACATTGCGCTCGTCGGCGAAATCCGGTGCAGAACCTTGTTCGTGCTGGTCCAGTTCCGACATGAATTCCGGCGCGGGGCCGTCGTCCTCGAACGGGTCGTAGAAACGTCCGGCGGGCGTGGCGGGGGCGATGTATTGGTCGTCGCGCAGGCGCGGCGCGCGTTGCGGGGCGCGGCCCGAGCGTGCGCTCATGCTCGGTGCGGAGTCGCGGCCGGATTCACGGCCGGCATCTTCAGCGCGGTTGCGCGAAGACGGGCGGCGCTCGGGGGCGCTGCGCTCAGCCGAACTGCGTGCTGCCGCATTGCGGCCGCCATCCCGGCTGGGCTGGCCGCGATCATATCGGCCGGGTTCAGACGAGCGGCGCTCAGACGATCCGCGATCGAACTGGCCCCGTTCGGACGAGCGGCGGTCAGACGAGCCACGTTCCGACTGACCGTCACGCGACGCCGAACCGCGCGCAGCGGCGCCCGGTCGACGGCGAGCCTCTTCTTCCTGGCGGCGTTGATAGCCTTCCGGGTCTTTCTGGCGTCCGACGTTGTCTTTGGTGCGCGAAATCTGAGCAACCAGGCGCGCGCGGGCGCCCGTGCGGACGCGCTTGGGCGCCTCTTCAGCGTGCGCGTCACGCGCCGTTTTCTTGATCGACAGCGTCTTGCGCGGGCGGTCCTGTTCATCAGAGGACATACGAATCCTGGCGAATGTGCAAAGGTAGGGGGAATCAGAAGGGTTTGACGACGACCAGCGCCACCACCACCAAGAGCAGCAAGACGGGAACTTCGTTGAACCAGCGATAGAACTTGTGCGAACGGGTGTTTTTACCCTGTTCGAATTTACGCAGCATCAGGCCACAGGCGTGATGGTAGCCGATGACGAGCAAGACGAAAAAGAGTTTGGCGTGCATCCAGCCGTTACCCGGGCCCACGCCGATGCGGTAGCCCAGGTACAGCCACATGCCAAATACGATGGCGACCACCGCCAGGATGGTGGTGAAGCGGTACAGGCGGCGGGCCATGCCCAGCAACGTGACCTGGACAGACGCGTCAGACTGCTGCGCCAAATTCACGAAAATGCGCGGCAGATAGAACAGCCCGGCGAACCAGGAGGCGATGAAGACGATGTGAAAGGTCTTGACCCAAAGCATGCCCATGGCGGGATCCCATCAAGGAAAGCCGCATTGTAAAGCCGTCCCGAGCATGCTCGGATCGCGCCGCGGGCACCGCAGGATTCCCGCTAGATCACATACATATCCACGTACTCATGCACCGGCATGGCCTCCAGTGCCGCCTGGTCCAGCGACACCTGCAAAATCCGCCGCTGCTGCTTGTCGGGGAACATGCGTGCGAGGTTGGTGCGGAACTTGGCTTCCAACATCGGGATGCCCTCAGCACGGCGGCGTTTGTGGCCGATGGGGTATTCGCACACGATCTCGGGCAGGCGCGAGCCGTCGTTGAATTCCACCGTCAGCGCGTTGGCAATCGAGCGCTTGTCAGGATCGTGATAGTCGCGGGTATAGGCCGGGTCTTCGACGCAGACGATCTTGTCACGCAGCACATCGATGCGCGGGTCGCGCGCGATCTCGTCTTCATAGTCGCCCGCCGTCAGGCGCCCGAACAACACCGGCACGGCCACCATGTACTGAATGCAGTGGTCGCGGTCCGCCGGGTTGTTCAGCGGCCCCTTCTTGTCGATGATGCGGATGCACGCCTCGTGCGTGCGGATCGTAATTGCCTTGATGTCATCCGCCTGCTTGCCCGCTGCCTTCAACTGATCGTGAATCTGCATGGCGCATTCCACAGCGGTTTGCGAATGGAATTCTGCCGGGAACGAGATCTTGAACAGCACGTTTTCCATGACGTAGCTGCCATAAGGACGCTGGAACTGGAACGGCTGGCCCTTGAAGAACACGTCGTAAAAGCCCCAGGTCTTGGCCGTCAGCACCGACGGATAGCCCATCTCGCCCGTCTTGGCGATCAGTGCCAGACGCACAGCGCGGCTGGTGGCGTCGCCCGCCGCCCAACTCTTGCGGCTGCCCGTGTTGGGCGCGTGGCGATACGTGCACAGGCTTTGGCCGTCGACCCACGCCAGCGACACGGCGTTGATCACCTCGTCGCGGTTCAAGCCCAGCATCTGCGCCACGACGGCGGTGGACGCCACCTTGACCAGCACAACGTGGTCCAGCCCCACCTTGTTGAAGGAGTTTTCCAGTGCGATGCAGCCCTGGATCTCGTGCGCCTTGATCATGCCCGTCAGCACATCGCGCATCAGCAGCGGCGCTTTGCCTGCCGCGACGGCGGTGCGCGACAACCAATCGGCCGTGGCCAGGATGCCGCCCAGGTTGTCCGACGGGTGGCCCCATTCCGCTGCAAGCCAGGTGTCGTTGAAATCCAGCCA
>CAJYKY010000242.1 GCA_913775005.1 uncultured Achromobacter sp. | reverse complement strand
CGCGCAGCACCGGCTGCACCACTTCCTGCACATTGAACGTGGCCTGATAGCAGGCCCCCAGCCAACCGGCCGCACGCGCCAGCCGCCAGCTGCCGTCGGGCCGCTGCGCAAGATAGTCGTCCATCGCCAGCGTGCGCGCCAGGCGCAACACCGTTGAACGATGACAGCCCGTGCGCCGGCTCAGCTCGGCCAGCGTCAGGTGCGTGTCTTCAACGCCGAAGGCTTCCAGGATGCGCATGGCGCGGCGGACGGCGATGACGCCGGATTCGCCGGATTCCGCGATGTCGCCAGCCTCCTCAGCGTCGGGGGCGTCGGAAGCATTCATCGATTCGGCCTTTTCGGCTGCCTGCGCCGCCTTGCGCCCAGGCTTGGGACCCTTGTCCGAATGGTTCATGGTGCGATACACGTTTCAACAGACGAACTTCGATTGTATTGTGCGGAACACGATCCGACAATGACCGAACCAAAACAAGATTCGGAGACAAACCATGAAGGTCGTCGTACGCCTGCTGTCAGGACTCGCCCTTGCCTGCGCCGCCGGGCTTAGCCTGGCCCAGGGCTACCCCAACAAACCCATCCGTCTCGTTGTGCCATTCCCGCCGGGCGGCGGCACCGACGTGCTGGCCCGCGAAGCCGCGCTGAAGGTGGCCAGCAACACCGGCTGGAACATCGTGACCGAAAACCGGCCCGGCTCCGGCGGCAATATCGGCGTGGACGCCGTGGCGAAATCCGAGCCAGACGGCTATTCGCTGGTGCTGGGGCAGACCAGCAACCTGGCCATCAACCCCACGCTGTACGCCAAGCTGCCGTATGACCCCGAAAAGGACCTGAGCGCCATCGGGCTGATCGCCGACGCGCCGCTGGTGATCGTGGTGCCCGCGGGGTCGCCGCTCAAGACGTTCGACGACATGATCGCCGCGGCCAAGGCCAAGCCCGGCCTGTTGAATTACGCCAGCTCGGGCAACGGCACGGTGTCGCATCTGGCCGCCGTGCAGTTGCAGAACGCGGCCGGCATCCAGCTCACCCACATCCCGTACAAGGGCGCCGCGCAGGCCTCCAACGATCTGATCGGCGGCCAGATCGACATGTACCTGTCGTCCGTACCCACGCTGATCGGCCACGTGCGCAACGGCAAGATGCGTGCGCTTGCGGTGACCTCCGCCCAACGCGTGCCAGATCTGCCTGACGTCCCCACCATTGCCGAACGCGGCTATCCCGGGTTCGAAGCCGTGACGTGGTTCGGCCTGGCCGCGCCCGCAGGCGTGCCCAAGGACATCGTGCAGCGCTTGAACGCCGAGTTCAACAAGGCGTTGCAAGGCAAGGACCTGAGCGTGAAATACCAGGAGCAAGGCGCGCGCGTGCTGACCGGCACGCCCGAGGAATTTGCCAAGCTGATCCATGACGACCGCGTCCGCTGGGGCAAGATCGTCAAGGATTCCGGCGCGCGGGTTGAGTGATCTTCATCAAGTGATCCAGCTCGATTGATCCGCCATGCATGCTTCCTACGCGTTCTCGGCCGGTTCCGGCCGGCCGGCCAGCCCCGCGCCGGCCGGCGCCTGCGACTGCCACATCCATGCCTATGACAGCCGCTACCCGGCTGCCGCGAACGCAACGCTGCTGCCGCCCGACGCCAGCATGGACCAATACCGCGCCATCCAGGCCCGGCTGGGCACGCAGCGCGCCGTGCTGGTCACGCCGTCCACCTACGGTTCGGACAACCGAAGCATGTTGGCAGGCCTGGCCGCGCTGGGCGATCAGGCGCGCGGCGTGGCGGTCATTGATGGCCGCGAATCCGACGCGCAACTGCAAGCCCTGCACGCGGCCGGCGTGCGCGGCATCCGGCTGAATCTGTCGCTGGGCGTGATCGGTTCTGCGGCAGACATCGAGCCGCTGGCCGCACGCGTCGCGCCGCTGGGCTGGCACGTGCAATTGCTGATGGCGCCGGATCTGCTTGCCCAACTGGGTGACGTGCTGATGCGCCTGCCCACACCCGTCGTGTTCGACCACATGGCGCGCATCTCGCCCACGCAGGCGGGGACCCACCCGGCGCATCAGCGCGTGCTGCGCATGCTGGCGGCCGGACGCGCGTGGGTCAAGTTGTCCGGCGGCTATCTCGTCAGCGATCAGCATCGCAGCGACGACCCCGCCCTTCACGCGCTGGCGCGCAGCTACATCGACGCCAACCCTGATCAAGTGGTCTGGGGCAGCGACTGGCCGCACGCCACCGCGTCGGCAGGCCGGCATCCCATGCCCGACGACGCCTGCCAGCTGGACCAGTTGGCCGTGTGGGCAAGAACGCCCGCCGCGCTGGCCCGCATCCTGACGCACAACCCGGCAGCGCTGTACGGCTTTGCCACAAGACAAAACACATAACGGAGACAACCCATGCCTGAACTCGTTCCACCCTCACTGACCCGCCGCCAGCTGCTGAAGCTGGGCGCCGCGCTGGCCGCCAGCACCGCCTTCAGCGCGCGCGCGGCGTCCGCATGGCCCGCCGGCAAAACCGTCACGTGGGTCGTGCCCTCCCCCGCTGGCGGCAGCACCGACGTGCTTGGCCGCGCGATCGCGCAGCAACTGGACGGCCTGCTTGCCACACGCGTGATCGTCGACAACCGGCCGGGCGCCACCGGCACCATCGGCGCGGCCCGCGTAGCGCGCGCTGAACCCGATGGGCTGACGCTGCTTGGCACGTCGATCGGTCCGCAAGCCATTGCGCCGCACGTGATGGGCAAGCTGACGTACGACCCGGTGGCGGACTTTGCGCCCGTCATCATGATCGGCACTATCGCCCACCTGCTGGTGGTGGGCGCGGCGCAACCGTTCAAGACGCTGGACGATCTGCTGACCGCCGCACGCGCCGCGCCACAACGCCTGGCCTACGCCTCGGGCGGCGCGGGAACCATCCTGCACATGCAGGGCGAATTGCTTCAGCAAAAGACCGGCGCGCAATTCCTGCACGTGCCCTACAAGGGGGACACGCCCGCGCTACAGGACACGTTGGCCGGGCAAGTGCAATTCGCCTTCATCCCCGCCGCCGCCGCGCTGCCTCATGTCAGGACGGGCGCGCTGCGTGCGCTGGCCGTGACGTCGGCGCAGCGCCTGCCCGCCTTGCCCGACGCGCCCACCATGGCCGAGGCCGGTATTCCCGACTTCGTCGTCGAGCAATGGCAGGCCGTATTCGCGCCGGCCGCAACGCCCCCTGCCGTGATCGAGCGGCTGAACACTGAGATCGACAAGGCCTTGCGCAGCCCGGC
>CAJYKY010000241.1 GCA_913775005.1 uncultured Achromobacter sp. | reverse complement strand
ATCAATTCCGGCACCGGCGCCACCAGCGCCACTGCCAGCGGCAATGCGGCGCCGCCAGCAAAGGACGCCGCCGACGCCACCGCCGCCTGCACCGGGCGAGCGCGGTTATGCAGGGAAATGCCCAACTCATCCCGTGCATGCGCGTCCAGCGCGTCGTGACGGGTCAATTGACGAGCCACCTGCGTCGCAAGGTCTCGCGTCAGCCCGCGATCCACATAAATATCGATCAGTTCGGCCAGCTCTTCTTCCGAATTGCCCTTCAGCGACCGCTGCTCCATGCGCAAGTCGGCCGCTTCGGTATCCGCCTGCGACCGCACCGACACATACTCGCCCGCCGCCATCGACAAGGCGCCGGCGACCAACCCGGCCAAGCCGGACGTCAGAATGGCGCCATGCGTGGCCTGCGCCGCCGCTACCCCGGTGATCAGGCTGGCCGTGGAGACGATGCCGTCGTTGGCGCCCAGAACGGCAGCACGCAGCCAGTTGCTGCGGAAAATTCGATGGTGTTCTTTTGCTGGCATTGCCACTACCCATGCAACACGTGATGTGCAACGTGCAACAGACGCGCGGGGCGCCCGCCCGGGAACCAGGGCGGGACGCTGCCGCGCGCCGGGTTCAACGCGGCGTCACACGTACCGCGGTGAGCAAGCCTATCACGCACAACGTGGCTTGTTCACCTTCGTATGCGTGGACTTCCACCTGGCAGATCGACAAGCGCTTGCCGGGCTTGACGACGCGGCCGCTGGCCACAAAGCGGTCGCCCTTGGCGGGCGCCAGGAAGTTCATCTTGAACTCCGACGTCAACACGTCTTCGCCCGCGTTAAACAGCGTGAAGGCAGCGTAACCGCCCGCGCTGTCGGCAATGGTGGTGGAAATGCCAGCGTGTAGAAAGCCGTTTTGCTGACAGAGATCGGCGCGGTAAGGCAGCACGATGTCCACCCTGCCCCGCTCCACCACGTCCAGGTCCGCGCCCAGCAAGCGCATCACGCTTTGCTGATCGAAGCTGGCTTTGACCCTTGCAGCCGGGTCAGGCGATGCCACGTGCTCGTTCATGTCAGTCCTGCTCGCGCTTGACCAGGTTGACGATGCTGGAAAAGTCCAGCTTGCCGGATCCGCCCGAGCTATGCAGCGAATACAGGTTGCGCGCCAGTTCGCCCAGCGGAATGGACGCGCGCGCCGACAGCGCCGCTTCGGCCGCCAGACCCAGGTCCTTGAGCATCAGGTCCACACCGAAACCGCCCGCGTAGCCCTTGGACGCCGGCGCATGGTCCATCACGCCCGGCCAGGGGTTGTAGAGTTCGGTGGCCCAGTTGCGCCCCGAGCTCTTGGCGATGATGTCCGACAGCACCTTGGGGTCCAGCCCGTTGGCCACGCCCAGCGCCAGCGCTTCGGACGTGCCGGCCATCAGGATGCCCAACAGCATGTTGTTGCAGATCTTGGCGACCTGGCCAGCGCCCGCCGGCCCCGCGTGGAAGATGTTCTTGCCCATCTGTTCCAACACGGGACGCGCGCGCGCCAAAGCGGCCGCCTGGCCACCCACGATGAACGTCAGCGTGCCCGCGGCCGCGCCGCCCGTGCCGCCGGACACCGGCGCGTCGATCATGGCGATACCGCGCACCTCGGCGGCCTGCGCCACCTTGCGCGCCGCATCCGGCGCAATGGTGCTGCATTCGATGACCAGCGCGCTGGACGGAATCTTGCCCAGCAGGTCCTCGCCCAGGTACAGGCCGTCCACGTGCTTGCTGGCAGGCAGCATCGAAATCACCACGTCAGCGCCCTGCACCGCGTCCGCCGCCGAGGCGGCCGCGCGGGCGCCGGCGTCGGTCAGCTGCTTGACGGCGGCTGGCACCAGATCAAAAACGGCCAGGCTATGCCCGGCCTTGACCAGATTCAACGCCATGGGCGCGCCCATGTTGCCCAAACCGATAAACGCAATACTGCTCATGATGTGTTGTCTCCTGTTGCTATTGCTATGGCTATTGCTGTTGCTATAGGGGGTGATCCATCGTGATCCGCAGGATGGGCAGGCCGGCGCGCCTCTCTCGCACCAGCCCGCGCGTCAGCGCCCTTCCTGGCCCAGATCGGCCAAGGGATGCGGCTCGCCTTCGGGCCACGGTTCTTCAAAGAACTTCTGCACCCAGGCATCCGTGGCCATATCCATGACGGCGGGATTCCAGTGCGGATTCTTGTCCTTGTCGATCAGCAAGGCGCGTATGCCTTCCTGGAAATCGCCATGCGCCGTGCACGCCAGCGCCGCGATGTATTCCGCGCGGAACACGTCGTCCAGCGACCGCAGGCGCGTACGTTGTTGCAAGGCGAAGGCCAGCCGGACCGACCCGGGCGACCCCTTCAACATCGTGGTCGCGGCGCGCGCCAACCAGGGGTCGGCATGGTCTTTCAGCAGCGCCAGCTCTTCGTAGATTTCGTCCAGCCGGTTGCCGTTGCACAGGTTGTTGATCTGGAAGGAATGCTGACGCAGATGGCCGGGTTCCAGCGGCGTTTGCGGTTCCAGCGCCGTCAGCGCGCGGCGCAGCAGGCCGTCGTTGAGCGATCGCGGCGCAATGGCCTCTTCCGATGCGCCAGCGGCCTGCCCCGCCCAGGGCTGCTCTTCAAGCGACGCCAGCAGTCGGGGCCAATCCGCATGATTGAGCCGGAAGTCCGCCAGGCCGGCAAAGAACGCGTCGGCCGTGTTGATCTGCGCGCCCGTCAAGGCCAGGAACAGGCCAATGCGGCCGGGCATGCGGTTCAGCAGCCAGCTGCCGCCGACGTCGGGGAACAGGCCGATCGATACCTCGGGCATCGCCAGCCGCGACGATTCGCTGACCACGCGATGGCTCGCGCCCATCATCAGGCCGATGCCGCCGCCCATGACGATGCCGTGGCCCCAGCACAGCACGGGCTTCGGATAGGTATGGATGCGGTAGTCCAGCCGGTACTCGTGCTCGAAAAAGCGGCGCGCATAGGCGTTGGTCCAGCCGCTCTTGCCCGGATTTTCTTTCATGCTGCGATACAGGCCGTGCAGGTCACCGCCCGCGCAGAACGCCTTGTCGCCCGCGCCTTGCAGCACCACCAGCGCCACGCCCGGGTCACGCGCCCATTCGTCCAGCTTGCCCGCCAGCAAGTCCACCATTTCCAGCGACAGGCCGTTCAGGGTCTGCGGCGCATTCAGCGTCGCAATCCCGAACCGCATGCCGTTCGCCGCGCTTCTTTCTTCGAACAACACCGGTGCATTCATCTTATGTCGGCTCCTTTTTCCAACAATTGGCGGGCAATGATCACTCGCATGATCTCGTTGGTGCCCTCCAGAATCTGATGAACGCGAGTATCGCGCACCAGACGCTCCAAGGGATAGTCCCGCAAGTAGCCGTAACCGCCATGAATCTGTTGCGCGTCCAGACAAATCTGAAAGCCCATATCCGTTGCAAAGCGCTTGGCCATGGCGCAATACGTTGCGGCATCCGGCGCGCCCGCGTCCAGCTTGCAGGCCGCCAGCCGCACCATCTGGCGCGCAGCCACCAGGTGCGTGGCCATGTCCGCCAGCTTGAATTGCAGCGCCTGGAATTCGGCCAGGCGGCGGTTGAACTGGCGGCGCTCGTCCATATAGCGGCGGGCCGCGTCCAGCGCGCCCTGCGCCGCGCCGACCGAGCACGTGCCGATGTTGATGCGCCCGCCGTCCAGGCCCTTCATGGCGATCTTGAATCCTTCGCCTTCCTGGCCCAGCAGATTGGCAGCCGGCACGCGCACGTTTTCGAACGTGATGGGGCGCGTGGACTGGCTGTTCCACCCCATCTTCTCTTCCTTGCGGCCGTAGCTGATGCCCGCGCTGTCCGCCGGCACGGCGAACGCGCTGATACCGCCCGCGCCCTCGCCGCCGGTACGCGCCATCACCACCAGCAGGTCGGTGTCGCCCGCCCCCGAGATAAAGGCCTTGGCGCCATTGAGCACATAGTCATCGCCCTGGCGCTGCGCCCGCGTCGACAAGGACGCAGCGTCGGACCCGGCGCCTGGTTCGGTCAGGCAGTAGGACGCCAGCTTCTGGCCGCTGGCCAGCAACGGGCCCCAGGCCTCGCGCAAGGCAGGCTGCCCCCACTTGCCGACCATCCACGTGGCCATGTTGTGAATGGTCAGGAACGCGGTGGTGGACGGGTCTACCGCCGCCATTTCCTCGAAGACCAGCGTGGCATCCAGCCGGGGCAGCCCCAGGCCGCCGATGTCTTCGCTGGCGTAGATGGCGCAAAACCCCATTTCGCCGGCTCGGGTGAATGCGTCGCGGGGGAAGATGCCTTCGGCGTCCCAGCGCGCGGCGTGCGGCGCGAGTTCGCCCTGGGCGTAGTCGCGGGCAGCCTCGGCAAAGGCGCGCTGTTCGTCGGTCAGTTCCAAGTCCACAGCCTGTCTCCTGGTGTTGTCAGTATTGTCTGCTGGCGTGACCGCCGTTTGATGACTGGCGTCTTATGAACGCCAACCTGCGGATTCTGACATGACGTTAACGTAAACGTAAGTACGAAACTGTGCCTATGTTACGCCCGAAGGCCCGGCGCCACTTGTCATGATGACGACAATGTTGGAATGGCGGGCAGGCGCCCCCAAGGCGCCCGCGAGCCCAGGCGTGCTAGAGCAGACCCGCCGGCCGCACGCGGCCGTTCTTGGCGGTTTTGGCGCGGCGGTGTTCGGCGCGGCGGCGGCGCGACTCTTTGGGGTCGAAGCTTAAGCCCCGGTAGATTTCGATGCGGTCGCCATCGGCAAGCCGGGCCTGCGGTTCGGTGGCACGGCCAAAAATGCCGA
>CAJYKY010000240.1 GCA_913775005.1 uncultured Achromobacter sp. | reverse complement strand
GGTTCGAACACCCCGGGCGGCTCGACGACGCCCGCGTCTTAATAAAAACAGAGACGAACCCCCGCTCTGAAGACGTAAAAAAGCCCCTTGAGCAATCAAGGGGCTTTTTTGCGTCTGCCGGCTGGGGAAATGGAATAAAGGCCCGGCCATGAAAAAGGCCCCCTTGCGGGGGCCTCTGGGCACATGCGGGCGCGCAAGGCGCCGCGCCTGGCCATGAATTACATCTTGTCCTTCAGTACGCTCAGCAGACGCTGGGCGGTGGCGCTGTTGTCGCGAGCGCCGTTGGCGTCCAGCACCGTCACCGTGGTCTGGTCGCCAGTGGCAGCCAGATGGATACGGTATTGCGGCGCTTCGGCCTTCTTGTCGCCCGAGAACATGCGGCTGAAGAAGCCCGGTTGCTCGTTCTTTTCGCCAGTGTCGGTATCGACGTAGCGCACGAAGTAATCGCCCGAAGAACGATCGCGATCATCAACAGCAAAACCGCCGCCGTCCAGGGCCACGCCAACACGGCGCCAGGCGCGGTCGAACGATTCAGCCACCAGCAGCGAGGCGCCTTGAGCACGAACGTCTTCCTGCACGGCCGGCTTCTGCGGCGCGGCTTCTGCCTGCTGCACCAGCTTGCGGGCGTTGTCCACGTCGGAACCCAGGTAGACCATCATGCGCGCCAGCATGGCGGCGTTCAGGCCCGGATCTTCCTTGCCGTTCTGCCATTGCACTTGGCTGCCGTCGCTGCCGACGCGCTTTTCAAGCATCTGGCGATGGCTGACGAAGACTTCGGTGTGACCATTGACGCGTTCGACGCGGGTGCGGAATTTCTCGCGCTCGCCGCTATCCCAAGCCGATTCCAGCACCGCGCCCAGGGCCTGGCGCAGCCAGCTTTCCGGGATCTTGGCGCGGTTTTCCGCCCAGTCGGTTTCGATCAGGCCGGCGCCGGGGTTGTTGCTGGCCACGGTGAAGCCGTTTTCGGTCCAGAAGTCGACCAGACGCGGAAATACGTCTTCCGGTGCGCGGTCGATCACGAGCCAGCGCAAGTCACCGTCGCGCTCAACACGCATGTCCTGGCGGCCAGGAAGCACGTTGCTGGTTTTCGGGGCGGAGGCTTGCGCCTGGCCTTGCTGCTGGAACTGCGAATACGTCGTCGAGCCCGAAGCGGGAGCGCGGTAACGCGGGTCACTGTTGGCCTGAGTCAGATCCGGCGGGATGCTCAGAGGCTCTCCACGCTGGGTGACGGCGCTCTTGTAGTTGACGGATTCTTCATTGCCCAGGAATTGATTGACCTCGCTGCAACCGGCCAACAACACCAGAGACATCAATGCCGATATACCGGCATGACGTTTGTTCATACGTATCCTCACGATATTTAGAGCAGACCCGTTTCCTGGAGCGCGCGACGCACGACTTCGTGGTTCTGCGAGCCCAGTTCAACCAGCGGGAGCCGGTAGCCCAGTGCGCTGCGGCCCATTTCGGCCAGCGCCCACTTGACGGGGATGGGATTGGCTTCAACAAACAAAGCCTTGTTCAGACGCGCCAGGTACGCGTTAAGTTCACGCACTTTGGGCACATCGCCGGCCAGCGCTGCGGCGCACAGCTCATGCATGAGCTTGGGCGCCACGTTGGCGGTGACCGAAATGTTGCCACGCGCGCCCAGCAGGATCAGGGCGGCGGCGGTGGGGTCATCACCGCTGAAAACCTGGAAGCTGGCAGGCGCTTCACGCAGCAGCAAGCCACCGCGAGCGATGTCGCCGGTGGCGTCCTTGATGCCGATGATGCCCGGTACCTGGGCCAGACGCAGCACGGTGTCGTTGCTCATGTCGGCAACGGTGCGGCCCGGCACGTTGTACAGGATCGTCGGCAGATCGACCGCTTCCACAATGGCGCGGAAGTGGCGATACAAGCCTTCTTGCGACGGCTTGTTGTAATAGGGAACGACCGACAGGCCAGCCTGCGCGCCCACTGCCTTGGCGTGGCGGGTCAGGTGGATGGCTTCGTCGGTGGAGTTGGCGCCCACGCCGGCAATGACGGGAATGCGGCCCGCCGCATGTTCCACGGCAACGCGGATCAGCTCCGCGTGTTCTTCCATGGACACGGTCGGCGATTCCCCGGTGGTGCCCACCACCACCAGCCCATCGGTGCCTTCCTGGACGTGCCAGTCGATCAATGACCGGTAGGCGTCGTAATCCAGGGCGCCATCGGGCTGCATGGGAGTGACCAGGGCAACCAGGCTGCCCTGAAAATTAACGCCTGCGGCGGTTGCAGGGGATGCCATAAATGTAGGGCTCCAACGCCCCATGGCAGGATGCCCCAGGGCCAGAATCAATGAAACCGCTGAGTTTAACGGATATTGGCCGAAATCCTACAGAAACCACTGAACGATAGTCGTTCCAAACTCATACACAGGACGCATCAAAAGCCAGAGCACATCCGTGACAAGCAGAACGATAACGATCACCAGCCCATAGGGCTCAATCTTGGAATACTGCCAGGCCAGGCGGTTGGGCAGCAGGCTGAACAGGATGCGTCCCCCGTCCAGCGGCAGGATGGGCAGCAGGTTCAGCGCCATCAACACCAGGTTGATGTTCACGCCCGCCACGCCCATCTGGAACCAGAACGATTCCTGCATGCCGGATTCCAGCATCAGGCGCAGCGAAAACGCCCACAGGATCGCCATGAACAGGTTCGCGGCCGGCCCGGCCAGGGCCACCCACAGCATGTCGCGCTTGGGACGGCGCAGCCGCCCGAAATCTACCGGCACCGGTTTCGCCCAGCCGAACAGCATGCCCGGGCTGCCCAGCAGCTTGGACGCCAGCAGGATGGCAACGGGCACCAGCAAGGTGCCGACCGGGTCGATATGCCGCGCCGGGTTCAGGCTGATGCGCCCGGCCTCGTAGGCGGTGGGATCGCCGAACATGCGTGCCACGTAGCCATGCGCGGCTTCGTGCAGGGTGATGGCGAAAATAACCGGTATCGCGTAGACCGCAATGGTTTGGATGATGTCATTCATGGCG